>DGQS01000008.1 GCA_002389785.1 Bacteroidetes bacterium UBA4408 | reverse complement strand
GAAAGAGAATTATCGCTTTTAGTAAACCATAATTCGGCATTTATGAATAGGTGATTATCTCGTTATGATAAATTTACGGGAAGAATATGATTGATCATTTGCTAATCTGCATAGATATACACCCTCCAATAAATGGCTAACATCTATTGTTTGACTAGGGTTAGATCGTATCACTTCTTTGAAAACGATTTTACCATTTATATCTACGATTTCCAAGGTTCCATTACGAATATTTGATGGAAAATCAAATTTTATATGGTCATTAGCCGGGTTGGGAAAGACATTTATGAACTTTAAAGCAGGAACTGGCTCTTTTAAAGCAAGCATAAGCGTATCACATACACTACCACTGTCAGCTCCTAAAGAATAGTTTGGAAAATTTGGAATTGTAAATGCATTGTAGGCTGGAAGCTGAATGAAATGCTGCTCAACATTACAGGCTATTCCTAGACTATCAGGATAATTAATACGATGAAATGTTTTAGTTGAATTTGCACAAACAATATAAATTTTTCCATCTAACATCAATTGCATAAGAAAAAAATTGGCGGCAAATGGCGGAGAGGGAGAATAAGTTGAGTCCCACTCTGCAACAGTTAACTGAGACGCGATTATATCGCTATCATGCATATTAAACTGGTAAACACTACCAGGTGTGTTTACATAAAGGAATTGGGAATTTGATGAAAAGGCGACTCCGCCTAATGGACCATGGTCCACAAATTGTGTATGTAAATAATTGCTAAGTTGTCCCGAACAACGATCAAACCTATAAAAATTGAGTTCTGTGTCCCCACTGTATTGTGCCAGCCATTTTCCATCCGGCGAAAAGCAAATGGAGCCTCCGGACTTATCTCTTAATGTTCCTATGCTCTGTGTTCCATCAATAACTGGCCCCTGGGGATCTAATAAAATCCTATAAAATAAATTGCTTCGGAACTGATGAATAAAAATCCACCAATCTCTTCCATTAGCATGTTTACAAGCCGTTAATTCACCAATTTGAATAGTATCTGTTATTAGAATATTGTTTTTGCTAATAACACCTCCTTTGCCACTATCCTGTGTCTTATCAATCACAGTAAAAAACATCTTATACGGTTTAGTTGGATTAGGTAAGCTATAAGAAGGAGAATTATGAAATAAAATAAATTTATTAGTGTCACTCGGAAACGGCAAGATTAGAGTACCCTGTATAACTGATAACCCGTTATTTATCCATCCAATAGGAAGATTACTTTGAACTATCCTATTTCCATTCAACATCGTGTCACCGGTTGAATTTGCAATCCAAATCCCGTTGGTATAAAATAATAAATTACCAGAATGATCTGAAATATTGGCGTTTGCACAATTAAAATTCATCTTTCGGTTTTTAACATGTAAGGTCGGGGGTAGCGTATCGAAATTAAACTCCATTGGGAGTCCATTGTTATAAATTCCACTGAAAAGCCACTTACTTGTTTCTAACTGAGCAAATAAGCTGACTTGAATAAAAAGAAACCATAACAGCAACAGTTTTTTGCTGTTATGGTTAAAAAATACAATCATTTTATAATTGCTATTTTGTCCTTAAAAATTAAAATATCATCATAGGTTAAAACGTAAAAGTATAAAGCAGGTTTCAATTCAGAGATATCAATTTCCATTTCTGAAATGCCTTCTTTCAAATCAATTAACTTTAGTTTATTCCCTCCCTCCCCAACCTGCGCTCGCATGTAGCGCATGGCTTTATTACAGTTGATTAATAAAGGTAAAACTAAAATTCGAATACAAGTCAATCTGAAATTAAAATAAAGGTATCTAAAACAAAAAGAGAATAAAAGCCTTTCGCTCTCATTCTCCTTCTCATTCTGATTTCGCGGTGAGGGAGGGATTACTCATTTGGGTCTATTTCTAGAGGCATTCGTGATAACCTCCCTCAAAGTGCTTATTTTATTTCAGCGGAGAGAGGGAGGTATTCGAACCCTCGGTACAGCTACCCGTACGACAGTTTAGTCCCCAAGGCTTTGGGGATTCCTTTCGGCAAGTTTATTCAAACAATTTTTGGGTGATGTCCTTAACGATTCTATTTGCTTATGCGAATACTTTTTCAATACTACTTCCCTTTTCAATGCTTCTGCTTTTGTTGCATAAACTTCCAAATGAACCAATTTCCAGGGTATCTTTCGCGAAGTATAGTTTGACCAGCCTTCATTATGTTGTTTTATTCTCTCATTAAAATCAAGTGTAAATCCTTTGTAAAAAGAACCGTCCACCAAGCTTTCAATGATATAAACAAATAGTGCATAAATAAAAAAAGGTCATCATGTTATGACAACCTTTCGCGGTGAGGGAGGGATTCGAACCCTCGGTACAACTTTAAGGTCGTACGACGGTTTAGCAAACCGTTGATTTCAGCCACTCATCCACCTCACCGGAATGCTGCTGAACTATTTTTGAAAAACCCCGATGAATATCGGGGCTATCCTTCCTAAGTCGGGAAGACAGGATTCGAACCTGCGACCCCCTGGTCCCAAACCAGGTGCGCTACCGGCCTGCGCTACTTCCCGATTCCTTGAAAAGCACCTTGCTTTTCAGGGGTTGCAAAAATAA
>DGQS01000142.1 GCA_002389785.1 Bacteroidetes bacterium UBA4408 | reverse complement strand
AACTATGAATTGGCTGGAGTAAAGTATGCTACACAACCTGATTTTGTTTTTAAATGTATTTCCCATGTTGCTAAAGGCGTGTCCAAATCATTTGATGAAGTTCAAGAAATAAAAGACATCATTGTATATCTGGATGGATATCAGTTTCACGCAACCAATCAGCATAAACGTGTAGTGAGCGATTTGAAGCGCAGAGATTCTATTATTAAATCAAACCGCTATCATTTATGGATTTTCAGTTGGGAGGATATTATTTCTCACGCAGTGAACCGAACCGAAGACAACTTCTTTAAACAACAAAATATAGATGCAATCTCTAAAATAGCGACTCGTCATCCTGTTTTGAAGTCTTTAGATTTCACGTTGGTTAAAAAGCAAAATAACTATCTGCGATTCGCAACCTTTATTAAACAACCTATTTTAGAATTTAAGCTCAAAGACTGGTCGAGCACATTATTGTTTTCATGTCAATCAAGAATTCTTGGAATGGGTGTAAATCAAAGTAACGAAGATGTATTATTACAAACGGGTAATGTAATCACAAATGTTACTGAGACAAACAAGCCGGATCTATATGCATACTGCGATAATCTAAAATTTAATGACGAGATTAAGTTGTTAGTTATTGGGCACCCAGGTAGTTTAATTATTAAAGCATCCGTATTTCAAAGCGAGCCGCAAGATGATTATGACAAGAGTAATTGGGAATTATTTTGGCAAGTATATAATTTAGTTCAATTCCACGATTACTTAGAATTAGAGCGTGAAATAAAAGCCGAATCAAAAGTTGATGAGTTAACTGAGATACTGTCTTGTTTTGATAAACAGTATCACCCAATTGTAACTGCGTTAATTGGGAAGAAAATTCCAATCAACTCTGAATATGATTTTGAGTTATTAAAAGATGATACAATTGTTGCACAAGCCACCCTTGGATCGGAGCAAAAGAAGTTTTTTATCAATCCTTTTAATGATGAATCAAGAGAAGAATTTTTAAAAGCAGGATACAAGGAAATTAAAATAGATGAATTTAACATTGATAATATTTAAATATGAATCACGATATACAACTTTTCATACACGATTCCTTTTTTGATGCATTCTCTGTGTTGCCAAGACAAATACAGAAGAAAACAAGGGAATTTCTTAAGAAATTTAAGGAGAATCCAACTTCTTCAGCTATTAATTATGAGAAGATTAACACATTTAAAGATCAAAGTTTAAGAACAGTTAGAATTGATTCAAAATACAGAGCCATTGTTCAAGCCCCGGAAAAAGGCGATGGATATCATTTGCTATGGGTAGACAATCATGATGAGGCCATGGATTGGGCTAGAAACAAGGTTTTTTCATGGAACCAAGCTACTCAAGCATTCCAATTATTTGAGAAACCTGAAGAACAGATTCAACTTCCTAAAGCGACTGAAGCTGCACTTTTCAGCCAGTTGTCTGAAAAAGACTTATTGAGTATTGGAACACCAAATGAATTATTAGAGTTGGTGAGAAGTTTCAAAACGAAGGAGGAACTGGATACATACAAGCCTAATTTACCAACTGATGTTTACGAATATCTATATTATTTAGCTGATGGTATTCCATTAAGTGAAATTTTAGAGGATATTGAATCAGGTAAGGAAGAGAAAAATCCAATGCAGAGTAGTAATGCGCTTAAGCATACATACATTGTTACGAATGATGCTCAATTGGAAGATATTTTAAATGGTAGTTTCGAGAAGTGGAAGCTGTTTTTGCATCCTAGTCAAAGAAATTTAGCTTACCGTGATTATAATGGTCCAGTTAAAGTAACAGGTGGTGCAGGAACTGGAAAAACAGTATGTGCTTTGCACAGAATAAAGTATTTAGTTGATAAATTGGATGTTTTTGATAAGCCTATTCTTTTTACCACTTACACAAAAAGTTTAACTCAATACTTGCAAGAAACAATTAAAGGATTGGGCATTCCGGAAGATAGAGTAGAAATTATCAATATTGATAAACTGATTTACGATCTGGCCAATAATTCAGAATACAAAATATTTAAAAGTAAAGTAGGATTTTTTAGCCCTGAACAAGAAAAGAATATTTGGAGACAAGCGTTAGAAAAACATGCTTCCCAATACGATTCAGAGTTTTATTATACAGAATACAATGAAGTGATACTGCCTCAAAATATTACCACTGAAACTCAATACCAAACAGCATCTAGAATTGGTAGAAACACTAGAATTGGCAAAAAAGACAAAGAGGAAATATGGAAAGTGGTTGAGGAGTTTCAGGCATTGAAATCTGATAATTATTCAAAGATTGAACTTTGTAACTTACTGGCGACCTACTTTGCTAAACAAAAAGCGAAGCCATACTCATACTTGGTTTGTGATGAGATTCAAGATTTTAGCAATCCCGAATTAAGCCTATTGCGATCATTAGTTTTAGAAAGAGAGAATGATATGTTTATGGTAGGAGATCCTTATCAAAACATTTATAGAAAGAATTTGAATTTTGCTAAATCCGGCATAGTAGTTAAAGGCCGTAGAAGTAAGAAACTTAAAATTAATTACCGTACTACCGAAGAAATTAAAACCTTGTCAATGCGAGTAGTTTCAAATGTTTCGGTTGACGATTTTGACGGCAACAAGGAAACACTACAGGGCTACTTATCGCTTATGCATGGTACTAATCCAGAGTACAACACATTTAATACTCCTGAACAAGAAGATCAATTTGTTTTGGAACGTGTAAATGATCTCATCTCAGGCGGTAAGGTATTCCCAAATGAAATTTGTATTTGTTCAAGAACCAACAATGGATTGGATGATATAAAGAAGATGCTGAACAATGCAAATTTGAAATACCTGGATTTAAGTAGCAGTAAAACAAGCAGCAGCGCCATTAACGTTTCTACATTTCACAACTTAAAAGGTCACGAATTTAAAGTTGTTATTGTGAAAGGGATGTCATCAACCACTGTTCCTTTCAAGAATCCTAACTATAATAACTACACAGAGAAAGAAAGAGAACAATACGACCAGCAAGAGAGGTCATTATACTATGTTGTGTTTACACGCGCGATTCAATCTTTATTAATAACCGGTGTTGGAGATAAAAGTGGATGGGTAAAATAAATACTAGGAATGAATATAGTATAAGATTTTCAAATGAATAAAACTTTAACCTAAAATACATAATAGATTTTGGCTAAGGAGTGTTGCGTTTATAGATGTACTGTTTTATTAGATTATCATTTTAAATTTTAACCTTATTTCCCATGGAAACAAAGAAAACAGCAGATATTGAGACTCTGTTAAATTCAAAATATGACAATGAAATTGAGAATGTTATTCTACTTGATTCTAATTGTGAAACCTATGTATTTGAACTTAAAGATGGCGAAAGTTCTGGACTTTATTCTGCTAAACTTAGTAAAATAATTTTAGAACCAGGATTATATTTTCATTTCAAATATCATGAAGATTGGAGATTAATTTCTTATGAAAATTATAGGCATAATTATTTGGATTGGATTGATCTAAATGGGGAACTGATTTTATATCGAGGAGAAATTATTAAAGTGTTTTCGCATGGTTTTTATTTAGTTGACCATGTTTCTGATAATTTTTCGAAAACAATGGAATTAAAAAACAGATATATCTATTTCTATAGTTCTTATTATGAAAAAGATGATAACGAACCGAAAAGTTATTTTCTTATATCCAATATAGAAGACGCAGTTGAAGATGAAAATGGGCATTACCTTTTAATATTAAAAAAGGAATTTTTGACCAAAGAAGTTGGTGTATTTGATTTGAAAAACTCAAAATGGATTCATGAAATGAAAAAAGTTTAGGTGTCAAAAAAATGACCGATGTTTTGAAGAAAATTATGAAATAAAAAATAACAAATACTCAAACTCTGGAATTTTTCATCAATCCAACTGCTATATCCTGCATGGCTAACCATTGATCTTTATTAAAAGTATTGCTTGAAGTAACAACCGGAATATTAAAATTTCCAAGCACTTCCTCCTTAAGATTCCATTTCTCTTTTTCTGAAAATAAGGGTGTTCCTTTTAGTAGCATCAAGGGCCAAGCGGTAATTTTTTTACAGCCCTTACTTTGAGCGAACTCAATACTGGCCTTAAAACTATCCACTGTTTGATTTGGCAAACCATATATTAAACTAACTTCATAAGAAATGTTTCTTCGATTAAGTAATTCAAGTTGTTCCTTAATTTGATTCACATTGTTCGCTCTGTCAATAATTGCGTACTCTTCAGGAATAACTGTTTGTAATCCAAACTCCAAATGGCCTTTGGTTTTCTCAATTAAATTTAAAAATTCAGGACCATCTTTTTTATTTAATAATTCGATTTTAGATTGAAAAGTAAATTGTGCATTTGTAAAATTCAAGCGATCTATCTCTTTTAAAATGGGCAAATAATTAGCGCCAATGTTGAATATTGGGTCAAGCACATTTATTCTTTTAACATCTTTCTCTTTAAAAAGTGCTAGTTCAGCAAAGGCTTTGTCTTTTGGCATATAATGTACTCGTCCATTTTCCAGATTGCGGTGCGCACAAAAGGCACACTTGTATGGACAACCTCTTTTAGTTTCCCAACGAATCATTTCTTGGCCAATTTCAAGGGGAAATTCTTGATTTAAATATGGAGATGGAAGGCAATCAAAATCAAGAGTTGAGTTGTAAAACGATTTTCCAGGTGTTTCATTTTTTAAAATTTCTAAGAAACTTTTTTCCGCATAGCCTGAAATAAAAATATCACAACGCGGGTATTCACTTTCAAGTTGATGCTGATTTGCGTAGGTTATTTGGCTTCCTCCTAAAATAATTTTATTTCTAAATCCTTGGTTTCTTAAATACTGAATCAGCGAGTTTAATAGATATTCATTCCACACAAATGCTGAAATAGCAATGAATTCATATTGATGAATTTGAATATTTCTAAAACAATTCTTGAAATCACTTAAATTCAGATTATCATCAAGAAGATTAAATGAGGCGTGATCTACTTCAAACTTATCCCCATATTCAGCATCATTTTTTAAATAGGCAATAATTGAGGCAATTGACAGGGGGGTTGGTCCTTCACCCTTGCGAATAATATTATACGAAACTATAAGCGCCTTCTTCATTTCAAGAATTTGTCAATTTTCTTAAAGACTAGTTTTAAATCCTCATTATTGTCTATTACAATGCATCGGGTATCAATAATATTTTGGTAATTGACGTATATTTTATTGAATAACTTTTTTGATAAAAACAGCGAGTCATTTGCCGCTTTTTCTTTCCTCAGCTTAATACGCCTTTGAATTGTTTCGAAATCGGATTTTACAAGTATTATTAAATCTGGTTTATAAAAAGTTCGATAGATTTTTTTAAGTTGAGAAGTAACTCCCTTTCTTCGTGCTTCATGATAGGCAATTGTAGAATAGTAATATCTGTCAAGTACATATTTTTTTTTAGGGTCTTCTCTGAGCAACATTGACAATCTGAGACAATCGCCCATATAAAAAGCAAGTCGCTCTCTCATACCGGTGTTGGGCATGTCAAAAACCTCTCTCTCGTTTGCAAAATTTTCTGATGGACTTTTTTGAAACTCATATCCATATTTTTCTGCAATCCATTTAGCAATGGTACTTTTACCTGATCCATCAAAGCCTTCAAGGGCTATAACTCTATTTTGAATTTTCTTCATAAATTGTTTTTTACTTTTTAATTTTCTCTAGGTCAATTTTACCAAGCACCTTAACTCCCAATAAGGGCCTTGTTGTATGTCTAAATATTTCTGAATGCTTTTTTAAATCAGATTGCGCTTTTTTTTCCGGTTCAGGTTCGGTATCCAAAAGCTTGCGCTCAGTTAAAAACAGATCACAAGCATCTTTAAAGGATGAGCAAGCACTTGTGTTTCCTAATCCAATGGTAAATAATCCCGCTTCCTTTATGCGATGCACCAATCCTGTAAAATCACAGTCACTAGAAACAATGCAGAAGGCATTTATCTTTCCACTGTGAAGTATGTCCATTGCATCAATGATTAGCGCTGTATCGGTTGAGTTTTTCCCTTTAGTATAGTTAAAGGTTTGCACAGCTTTTATTGAATTTTTATTTACTGTGGACTTCCAACAAGATAGTTGGGGTTGTGACCAATCACCATAAATCTTTTTTATTGATAACTCTCCATGTTCTTTAATCATGGCTAATGTGGCTTCAATATTTTTATGATTTGCATTATCGCCATCAATGAGAACAGCAATTTTTAAGTTTTCCATTTATTAAGTTTTATATCGATTTTAAAAACTCCTTGTTAAATCCCAATTTTTGAAGAATTATTCGTTTTTGAACTTCATTTTGCTTCATAATAATTTCTTTTTTTTCATTTGCACTTAATTCAACTGAAATAATAGAATCAAGCGTTTTTTCATCACATTGAGTAAGTGCAAACTCAAGGCTTATATCCAACATGTCTTCCATTTTATTCTATTTCTTTTACAAATGGAGTATCGATTTATGCATCCATTCTGCACACGTAGAATTTATTTTCTGAAAGAGTTATTTTCCTCAATTGTAATCGAATACAAATTTTATATACCTTAGTGCAGAGTATCTGCACACATTCCTATGGCAACTAACAAACAAGCAACGATTCGTTATCTAGCATTAGATAAATGTTTCAGAAATACCGGTAGAAAATATTTTTTTAACGACCTGCTGGAAGCCTGCAATACAGCCTTACGGAATATTGATTCAAATTCAGATGGAATCAAAAGGCGACAACTTTTTGAGGATATTAAATTCATGGAAAGTGAATCTGGATGGGGTATTGAATTATATAAGGGAAAAGAAGGAAAGGAAGTTTACTATCGCTATGTTGACCCTAAATTTTCAATTAACAATAAAGGATTAAATGAATCTGAAGCCGCTCAAATGAAAGAGGCTTTGATGATTTTAAGCAGATTCAAAGGTATGCCGCAATTCGAATGGGTTGACGAGGTGGTAGCGAAATTCGAATCCAGTTTTAGTTTAAAAAAGGGAGCCGAAAAAATAATTGGCTTTGATGAAAATAGAGATTATACCGCCGTTAAGCATATTGGAAAATTGTTTCAAAGCATCCACCATGAAAAAGCAATTCAGGTTACATATAAAAATTTTAAGCAAAAGAACGAATACGAAGTTGTATTGCATCCTTATTATTTAAAACAATTTAATAATCGTTGGTTTTGCTTTGGCTTGAATGATTCAAATAAAAGGCTCAGCAATTTAGCCTTAGATAGGATTGTAAAAATTAAGGATATCAGACTTAAGTACATTAAAAATGAAACGATAGATTTTGATGAATATTTTGAAGATGTAATTGGAGTAACGGTTCAAGGCGAAGTGCAGAAGATTGTGTTAAAGATTGATAAAGATTTATGGCCTTATATTGAATCTAAGCCGTTGCATGGCACACAAAAAATTAAGAAAAAGGAAAGTGACACTGTTGTAATTTCTATTGAGGTTAAGCCTAATTATGAATTACAATCACTTTTACTTTCGCACGGCGAAAAAATTGAAATACTTGAACCGCTTTCCTTTAAGAATGAAATCATGGAGAGGGTGAAAAAAATTTTATAATTGAAATTTAAATAAATTGTTTATGAGCATTGACGAATCATTAAAGAATGAATTGGAAGCAATTCAAAAAAAAATGGATCAGCTAATCTTAACTTATCAAGAGTTGAAAAAGACAAGCGATTTGAGTGCTCCTAAAGAAAGTTTGAAATCAGGATTTTTATTAGATATCCGAAAAAACACAGAGAAAATACTAAAGTATATCTGCAAACAAGAGGGAATAACTGTTACTTCAAAAACTCAGAATGGAAAAATTGATGAAAATCGTCCATTGATGCTTAATGATTATATTTTTCATTTAAAAGCAAATAAAAAGATTGATTCAAACATTGATCATCACCTTGATAATATTAAGAAATGGTGTAATAGAACAGCTCATGACATTGACGCAGATTCCAATGAAATTGATATAATAAAATCATCAACAATTGAAACTGTTTTTGATTCCTACCATTCACTAACAAATTGGTTTTTTAAAAAGTATGCGAAAGGTGCAAAAGTTGATTTTTCTAAAAACGAGTACAAAGAAAAAGAAAAGCCCAAAGAGCTAACGCCCGAAGAATTAGCGATGGAGCGTAAAAGATTCATGAAGGATACTTTTAACCTACCTGATTATTCTATTTTAACCGAAAGTAAGCAATACAAAAAGGCTAAGAAAAACCAACGAAGAAAAATACTCTTACGATTTCTATTTCGAATCTCAATACTAGCTTTCGTTGTTTACTTTTTTGTTAAAGGAATAATGGCAAATAATTCATCAAATGAAAAATCACCTTTGAGTAAAGACGAAGTATATTCAATGCTAACTTCCTATTTTAACAGTAACAATAAAATAAATACTGAAGCTCATTCCTTTTTCGCCAACAAGGTGGACACTTTCTATTTTATGTACAACCTCACCCCAGCAGAAATTGATAGAGTTCAGCAGGAAAACACGAGTTACATTGACAATAAAAATGAGATTGAGAAAGAGAGTCTAATTTTAAGTTCAAAAAATGACAGCATTTCACGATGGCAATTTTATACCAAGTACACTTGTTACAGACCCAAGCTCAAAAAATTTCAAAAAAACGATAGAATATTAATGGAGTTTGGAATTACCAATTATGGGAAGATTAAGTTTATTAAGCAGCTTGAAAAAACTCCCGAAAAATATTCGGTCGAAAAACCTATTTAGTAATTCACTTAAAAGAAAGGTTTCTAAAATTAATTCTGAATATTTTAAAATTATTTTGGCTTTAGAATTTTAAAGTCAATAAAATGAAACAACAAAGCCCCATAATTTGGGGCTTGTTGTTAGGGTTGGCTACCCTTTTTGTTGTCCGACTAGTTATCGAATTATTGACTACCATATTTTACCATGTTACGCTAAACACCAGTAAAATTAACCTTTTTAAGTTTTCAATCGTAACTTAAAGTACCCTAAATTAACCTAATAATACGAAAAACCGTCCCCCAATCCGTCCCCTGAACCAAAAATTTCGTAAATTTGGTATAAACCAATAATACCAATATGTCTGACGCAAAATTCTATCTTAAAAACCCTAAAAACACCAAAGAAAAACAACTAATTTACCTCATTTTTAGTTTCAATAATACACGGTTAAAATATTCTACTGGTGAAAGTATTATTCCGTCTGCGTGGAATCCAACTTCTCAACGTGCACGTGCAAATAATGACTTAAATGATTTTCTTAAAAAACTCGCAAATGATGTTGAATCAATTGAGAGACGATTACGCACCGATGGGGTAGTTGTAACCCCGAACCTTTTGCGTGCAAAACTCGATGAATTATACGGCAAGAATCAGCCTGTAAAATATAACCTCTTCTCATTTATTACTGAATACCTTGAAAAAGTCGAAAAAGTGAAAAAGGAGTCAACTCTAAAAGGGTATCGGAATACATTTAAACACTTACAAAATTTTAAAAAACGAATTCGAAAGGAAATCGACTTTAACAATGTTAATCAAGAATTCTATAATAGTTTTCTTGACTATCTAATTCACGAAAAAAAGTTTGCAAAAAATACAATCGGTAAACAAATCAAAAATTTAAAAGTATTCATGAGTGAATCCGCTGAAATGGGTATTCACAAAAACCAAGAATATAAGAGCCGAAAATTTAAAGTATTAACTGAGGATGTTGATTCAATCTACCTAAATGAAAGTGAGCTAAAGTTGATTTACAATTTAGATCTTTCTGAAAATCCCAAATTAGAAAAAGTCCGTGATTTAT
>DGQS01000120.1 GCA_002389785.1 Bacteroidetes bacterium UBA4408 | reverse complement strand
CGTTAATTGTTTCTGAATATTTTCCTCTTTTGCGAATATAGCTGAGTACTTTTTCAACCGTCCAGTGTTGCTTTACTGCGATGTAATCCGGTGTCATCAAACGACCCACACTATGTTCGGGATAACCAAGCAAAGCCAGCGTAACTGTGCGTTCTTCGGGGGAAAGTAATTTTAATAATTCGGTAACTGCTTCACTCGGTAACTCTTCTAAAAATTTAGTACGTGTATCCGGTGCAATTTCATTCAGGATACTAGCCTTCTTAAAATTAGGCAGGGCTTTTAAAACTTCTTCCTGTTCTGATAAATCAAGAAATTCAAAAGTTTCGGCCGCTAATTTTGGTGTAAGTAAATTAAAAATGGTAAGACGATCATTTTCGTTTACATCCGATAACAAGCTAGCCAATTCATCCGGCAATAAGGAGTTAACCCCATTTTCCAGCGCAATGCCGTCATGGGCTTCAAGTAATTCCTTAAGTGTTGGTTTAGTTGCTTCTTCCTGATTCATTTTGAACAGCTATTTACAAGCGGATTCTGTTTTGAGTATGATCTCTGCGTATCAATAATCGCCTAAGGTTTCAGGGAGTTGCGCCAATGCCAGTTTCAGTTGCTCATCGTTGGGAGCTACTCCGTGCCATTTGTGTGAGCCCATCATAAAATCAACCCCACATCCCATTTCGGTTTTCATTAAAATAACTACCGGCTTTCCCTTTCCACACAAGATTTTAGCCTGGTTTAAGGTACTTACCACATCGGACATTTTATTTCCATTCATTTCAAGCACTTCCCAGCCGAATGCAAGCCACTTTGATTTTAAATCTCCTAACGACAACACATTTGCTGTTGATCCATCAATTTGTTGACCATTCACATCAACAGTAGCAATAAGGTTATCTACTTTTTTTGCTGCAGCATACATCATGGCTTCCCAAATTTGACCTTCTTGTAATTCACCGTCACCATGCAATGTAAAAACCAATTGATTATCGTTGTTCAATTTTTTAGCAGAAGCTGTACCAATGGCTACCGACAAACCTTGTCCCAATGAACCGCTGCTCATGCGCACACCCGGCAAGCCTTCATGCGTGGTGGGATGTCCTTGTAAACGCGAATTAAGTTTTCGAAAAGTACTTAATTCCTTTACATCAAAATATCCTGAGCGAGCAAGCACACTGTAAAAAACCGGAGAAATATGCCCATTCGACAGGAAAAATACATCCTGATTTTTTGCATCCATATCGAACGGAGTAGGAGTATGCTTCATTATGTCAAAATAAAGTGCAACCAAAAAATCGGTACAGCCCAATGAACCTCCCGGATGTCCTGAGTTAACAGCATGAACTTGACGCACTATGTCACGTCGAACTTGTGTAGCGATTTTTTCTAATTCCTGAATTGTTGGCATAGATTATTTTTTGAGCCTCAAAAGTATCTTTTTTTATTGAGTGAAAGAGTGAACTGTTTGTAAAATGTTAATCCATTTTGGCTTCAATTAATTAAAGTTTGTGCTGGTAAACTAGCTGATAGCTGCGGTAAAATGTACAAAGTACTAATGCTTCAATAAAATTATTTTTATAGCAACTTCAACACTGGTCATTCACCACCGAAATACTATATTTGCAGCCCCAAAAAATAAATTCTATGGCTTTACAGTGTGGCATTGTTGGATTACCTAATGTAGGAAAATCAACTCTATTTAATTGTTTATCGAACGCAAAAGCGCAAGCAGCAAATTTCCCTTTCTGTACAATTGAACCAAATGTAGGTGTAATTACTGTGCCCGATGAGCGTTTATTAAAATTAGAATCCTTAGTGAAACCCGAGCGTGTATTGCCTACTACAGTTGAAATAGTAGATATTGCAGGATTGGTAAAAGGGGCTAGTAAAGGAGAAGGTTTGGGTAATAAATTTTTAGCCAACATTCGTGAAACCAATGCAATTATACATGTGCTGCGCTGCTTCGACGATCCCAATGTTGTGCACGTGGATGGTTCGGTGAATCCGGTGCGCGATAAAGAAACCATTGATTTTGAATTGCAGATAAAAGACTTGGAAGCCATTGATAAGAAAATTCAGAAATACGAAAAGATTGCGAAGGTTGGTGCTGATAAGGATGCGAAGAAGTGTTACGATGTATTGCAAGTGTATAAAGCGCACCTCGAACAAGGTAAATCGGCACGCTCAGCCCCTGTAAACAAAGAGGATAAAAAATACATCGACGATTTGATGTTGCTTACACAAAAGCCGATTCTATATGTATGCAATGTGGATGAATCGGCGGTTAATAGCGGTAACAAACATGTAGAAGCCGTGAAGGAGGCTATTAAAGATGAAGATGCAGAAATAATCATTATTACAGCTGCCATGGAAGCCGAAATTGCTGCCCTGGATAGTTATGAGGATCGTCAAAGTTTTTTAAAAGACATAGGATTAACAGAGCCCGGCGTTAACAAACTTATAAAAGCAGCTTACAAGTTGTTAAATTTAAGCACCTATTTTACTGCAGGTGTAAAAGAGGTGCGTGCATGGACCATTACCAAAGGTATGACAGCACCTCAAGCAGCAGGAGTAATTCATACCGATTTTGAAAAGGGATTTATTCGTGCAGAAGTAATTAAATATGCCGATTATATTCAATACGGAAGTGAAAGTGCTTGCAAAGATGCCGGTAAGTTAGGAATTGAAGGAAAGGAATACCTGGTTGAAGATGGAGATATTATGCACTTCAGATTTAATGTGTAAGTTGAGTAAACTTTTACAACCTTACTTTTCGAACTATCGCTTCTCCCTGACTTCCTGCTTTTAGCATATAAATACCTTTAGCGAATTGACTCACAGGAATCCAAAATTTAGTACTCGTACTGGTAGCTTGGGCTTCTTGTTTTAGTACCTCACGACCTGCAATATCATACAACGATAGTGTTAACACTTGGTTATCGGAACTTTGCAAATTTACAGTAATGCTTCCTTCACTTGTATTTTGTATTACACTTTCAAAGGCAATACTTTTACCAATTGCCGAAACCGCTACTATTTCGCTCAAAGATTGTTTTCCATCATAATCCGTTTGCTTTAATTGGTAGTAATTTACACCATTCATTGGAGCCTCGTCAATTGCATCATAGCTAATACTTACCGAACTGTTTCCGGCTCCTTTTACACGTTTTATTTCCTCAAAATGTTTTCCATCTGACGAACGCATCACCGAAAAGTAATCGTTGTTAATTTCAGCAACGGTGGTCCAGCTAATGTTCACCAAATTTGAATGGTACTTCGCATCAAATTTTACAAGCTGAACCGGTAAAGCGGTTAAAGGAGTACAACCGTCGTTATTGTACAATGCTATTCCAAATGCAAAATCAACAAATGCTCCATCGCTTGGACTAAGTAAGCAACGCTGATATGTTACTTGATCGGTACAAGTTCCAAAAGTGGCTTCCAAGGTACGTGAAGTACAATTTGAGTTGTAATTGGCAAATCGCCCAACCGGACTTGTGTTATTTGCAAATACAGCATAAATAGGACCTGTGCCGCACTCAGCTGCGAAATTATAAGGATAAGTTGGGCTAGATCCTGTAAAAACGATTACTTGAACATAAGCCGGAATAGGATTCGCTTCTACAAATAAACCTGGACAGCCGGCAGTTGCATTTAGAGCCGCTACTTTAGCAGGATTTGTGGTCCATGTTTGGGTTGCACATCCTGAATTACAATAGGTAGCACCATTAGGAAATTTTACCTTTAACTGACTCAAAGGCATAGGATCACTTCCATTAATAAAGGTAAAAAACTCTTCCCTTCCTTCAGAAGCACTTAAGCAGGCATCCACATACAGTGATTTAATTTTAGAACAAACCGAGGCACATGCTACTGAAATAATGATGCTTCCGGACGTTCCGGTTAAAGTACCATCACTGGCGGTTAAGGTGTATGAACCATCTAAATCCAAGGCAAAAGCATTAAAATTGGCGACTCCGGCAACAGCGGCAACTGCAATTGTTCCGGTAAGATTTCCCGGACCGCTATTAACTGATAATGTAATGGTTCCTGTGTAGGTATTATCAATTGCCCCATTTCCATCGGTTGCACTCACTGCCAGCGAAAGGGTTTGATTGGGTACAAAACATCCGGTAGGCATATTGGTGAACGAGAGTTGGGTTGGAGTAACAGAGGATGATCCCACACAACCGCTCAAAGTAATATCATCGATGTTCCACATTTCATTGGGACTATCACTGGTAGCCACAATTTTTAATGCTACTTGAGTCGTAGCATCGGGTATGTAAATTTCGACAGTTGAGTAATTGTTGGTGCTAACGCCGCCTTGAGGAGCCACTACATTTAATGCAGTTCCTGCAAAAGTAGTTGCAGTTAGTGAAGCACTGTAGGGCCATGCTGCATTTGCCCCACCGGTAATTCGAACATCTGCTGTACCGGCAAAAGCAGCACCGTTTAATGCTACAAAAAATTTAATATTGTCGGCAGCATCCATTCCTTGCCCTGCCGTTACTCCGGTTGCCGATACACGGATCGTGATTTTTTTATTCACAAAGCCGGTAGTAGCAAAATTATTTAAAGTAATAGTACCTGCACTACCTGCGTTTTG
>DGQS01000166.1 GCA_002389785.1 Bacteroidetes bacterium UBA4408 | reverse complement strand
GGCGGTAAAGATTTAAAACTCTCAAAAGTTATTTCTTTACCATTCAGTATCAATAATGCCTCACCTCTTCCAAATACATTCACCTTATTACCCGATACACTCACAGTGGGGATTCTACCTAATAATTCGTTCGAGTTGGCGCTTTTACTGAGCAATGAATTTTCAACATTCACTTTTGTTCCTTCGGTGGTTTTTTCAAACATAGGTTTAGATTCCACCAGTACAAATTCACGCAAGTCTTTTGATGCAGCATTTAATTGAACATTTCCTAATTGAATATTCTGAGTGTCTACTATAAATGCTTGCTGAAAATCTTGAAAACCTAATGAAGTTATTTTCAATAAAACAAAGCCTTTTTGCGCAAAGCTTAAATCAATTTTGCCATTCTCAAAGTAATTACCCAAGAGCATGTTATCGCTTGAATCAACCAAAATTACGTTACCATTTAATGGCATGTTTTCTTGGTTTACAACATTCGCTGTTAAGCTAACATTTTGCGATTGGGCGATTCGAGAATAAAGGAAAAAAATTAGAACAAGATACTTTTTCATGAAGCAGGAATTTTACATCACAAAATTAGATCTAATGGGCTGTTCAGCTAAGTCAATGAAAGGACATATTCGGACAGAAAAGGCGAAGTATGATTAGTTGTTGAATCTCTTCAAATGGCAAAATCAAATAATTAGTTTGTGATTCTGGGAGGGTAAATTTTGGGAATAAAAAAAGCTGTCCTTGCGAGACAGCTTTTACAGTATTGTGAGCAAAATTTAATTTGCCAAATAACCTTTTTCTTTAGCAGTTTTCATAACTGCAGAAATACCTTTTTTATGAATGTTTCTTAAAGCAGAAGTTGAAACTTTAAGAGTAACCCAAGTACCATCTTCAGGGACAAAGAATTTTTTAACGATCAAATTTGGGTTAAATTTTCTTTTAGTCTTTTTATTCGAGAAAGAAACTTTATTTCCTCCTATGGCTTTTTTGCCTGTTAAATCGCAGATACGTGACATGTTGTATAATTATTAAAGCAGTTTTTTTAAAAACGGAGTGCAAATAACGTAAAATATTTTTGAAACAGCAAAAAATATTTAGTTCTAGTACTTAGATATCTTTTATAAGGCGCAATGGCTGGGATTTTTAAGGTGAAAGATAAGCCTTTCGTTGAATTTATAGCGGATTAACTCCTGTTAGTTTTGAATTAATCAGTCGTGTTTTACTAGTTCTCTAAAATTAGTCCTTACCTCATAGTCCTTTGTAGCATGCTTTAAAAATAGCTCCAAACAAGCAAAGTTGTGCGCCGAAAGCATTTTTGGGTGCGAAATAAAGTGCATGAGTGTATTTTGACGAAGGAAGTTTTGATACACCTTCAGTTTTACACGAGTCAACAATTCAATGGAAACCATTTCATTCCTGTTTTTGATGCTTTCCGATTTTTCTTCAACCTGAGCAACCACGCCACTACCATCTCCCACAGAGCGATTGCCGGTTTTCCATAAAAACTTTAATAATAACTTATTTGCAAATTCAATTGCCGAAGAAACCGGTACCACAGATATTGGCACTTCCGTAAAAGAGCCTGCTTCCACTTCTTGACAAATATCCGTTTCAAATTGATAAACCTTGCTGGGAGCCACTTGAAAGTCGTAATACTGTGCTGTACTTAAATTTTTCATTCCCGGTAAAACACTAAAATCGTACACGATTCCGTGTTTTTTAAAACAAGGATAAAAATCACTAAAAGGCTGTATACACCAACCTCCTGCACGATAACCGTCAATTTTATAATAGGCTGATACTGGCGAAATAATGTCGTTTAAGAGGCTAATTGATGCATCAAATACTGCCTCACGTTCTTTTGTTTGCAAAGCATGAAAGCGATAATAAGTAAGTGATGGAAGCGACCAATTATTGGTAAATGCATCGTAGGTGGCATCTTGCCAATGCGGATGGATGTGTGGATAAATCAGGTGTCCTTTGCGAATTAATTCCTGCAGTTGTTGTTGTATAAACTCAAAATCAACTTTTGCAGCAGGATGTTCTTTAGCTGCTTCTTTTAATTTTAGCAAATAAGTAGTATCAACAAAAAAAAGTGCAGCGGTTATTCCATAGCGTTCAAACAGCCCAATTAGCTGTCGGGTAGGAGCAAGCATGCATTTTTCGACCGAGCCGCTTTTTCGACCTAAAAATAACTCGTAATCAAATGTAAAGAGTAAATTTTTAGAGGGCTTCATAGCTTAAAATGCTGGTTAAATGTGATGTGGTTAAGTTAAATCAACTGCTTGATGAGAATTTTACTGTGTTCCAAAGTCGAGAATTGCTCCGTGTTGAAAGTACTGTTAAATTGAATTGATTTGTTTTTTGCGTTTTTAATCAGGTTCTCGAAATCATTTTCAAAATTCTCGAAGTCAATAAATACCCCAAGTTTATTGCTTTCCAAGAAATCAGGTACTTCTCCTTTTTTTGAAAATATTACAATGGGTTTTCGGTTAGCCAGGTATTCGTAAAACTTGGTATTAAAGGCAAATGAATGATCGTGTGCCGCAAAAATTAAACAAAAATCACTCAGTTGAATTTGTTCTTGAATTTCGTTCAATCGAATAGGGGCATTCAAGCTAATTGAGGAAAGCCCGAATCCTGTAAAAAGCTTTTTCATCGCAGGATCCATATCACCATAAAAATCAAAGCGAAACTTTTGTGCAAAATGTGGATCGGCAGCTTCTTGTTTTTTTAAGGCACTTAAAAAGGGTGCTAAAATGTATTCTACGTTCGAATAAAAAGTGCCGGCATAAATAAAACGCTGTACGGTTGAATTAGACGCTGCTTGTGGCTGCTTCACTAAATCGTCAATATCATAGCCGTTGGCAATGGTTATCATTTTGTGTGCGGAAGATGGAACTTTTTCCTTCAGCCAATCGGTCATTTGCTCATTTGCAGTGATCACGCAACTGGCACGTTCAATGGCTTGAGTTTCCATCCAAAGTTCATGTTTCATGCGACTTGGTGCCAGGTTCATGAAGCCATGAAAAGTTTTATTATCGGTCCAAGGGTCACGGTAATCGAGTATAAAATTGAGCTGTGGAAATTTTATTTTTAATAAGGATGTGTAATAGCCAATCCTGAAGGGAGGAACGGTAACAACCACATTGCGGATATTTTTTTCCTGAATAAGTTCAGTTGCTTTTCGCAACAATTGTTTGCGCCAAAAAAATGTTCTTTCGGGAAAAGTTCCTTTTGATATAAGCTTAAACAGGAAAAGCCAAATGCGATATTCAAGTTTTTGAAAAAATGTTTGCGGAACGGTAGTCAATATTTTTGGATACATTGCCGCTAAGCGATGCATACGAATATTTGGATGTAGCGTGTCGTGTGTCCATTCAGAACGTTCATGTGGGGCAGGCTCTTTGCAAATTACTTCCAACCGATACCCTTTATTGGCAAGATGTTTGGCAAATTTCGCCCAGCGTCGTCCACCAATTCCCTTGTTAGGTGGAAAGGAGTAGCAAATGAGCAAAAGGGTTGTATTATCTGACATCTTACTTTTCTAAGGATTTAAAAAACCGGGTGTAATTTGCGTTTACTTCAAAATGCTTTTCCCAAAATAAACGCACTCCACTTCTAAAAGCTGCACTGTTTTTTGACGACTCTTTAAATGCAGTAATTTGTTTTGCCACATCACTGCAATTAAATTTTTTAGCAATCAAACTACCTGTTTCGGCACCGGCAATTTCAGCACAACCTCCAACATCGGTAGCCATCACCGGAATCCCAAAACTAATCGCTTCCATGATTGAAACCGGCAATCCTTCTGTTTCACTAACACTAATGAATAAATTTACAGGAGTTGTTTGATAAAATTCAAAGATTTGATCATTGCTTAAGTTTCCGGCAAATTCAGCTGTAATTTTAGGAAATGCAAGTAAGGCTTTTTTATTTTTTAGATAGCGTTCTTTGGTAGGATCGGGTGCGTGTAAATTTTCGTCCCCCAGATGTATCCATTTTACAGCAAAATTAAGGTGCTGCAAAATTTCCGGAATCAAATAAATACGTTTAATGTTGCGTACTGTAGCACAACTCACAATGGTAAATTGGTCCGATGCCGAAAAGGGATTCAAACCTTTGTCTTCGGTTCCTAAATAGGCGTAAGAAACTTTTTTAGCAAATCGAGGATACTTCAATTTTAAATAGTTTTCACCGTTTTTAGAAACAGAAAAAACCTTGTCCACCCATTTTAGCTGAAACTTTCGAAAAGGAATACGTTTGGTTTTACGTACCCGGTATTCAAATAAATCGGTACCGTGCGCTCGCGAATAAAAAGCTGAAATTAGCTTGCGTTTTTTTAAAACAGCAAGAGCAATAGCCCATGAATTAAACCAAAATGAAACAAAAACCGACTCATTTGCATCAATTTTTGAGCGCTTCATATACTCATGAATACAATTGGCCTGATGGATTGCCTGAAGCAAATAATTTAAGTTTTGTTTGCTGCTTTTGTAGTAATTGAAGTTAAAGCTTCTTCTTAAAATATCTGCTGAAACAATTGCCGTTATTAAGGCTTTATTTTTTTTTAATATTTCGGCTGCTTTAAAATTTCCGAAATCAATACACAACTGTTCAACATTAGAGGGTAATGTAAAACTTGTTTTTTTAGTTAACACCACCACTACTTTCGCATAATAGCCAGCAGCCTGTTGCACTTCGGTTAAGGCAAATGAATGCTCAATGGCATCGGTACACAAAAAATAAGTTTTAGCAGATTTCATAAAATTGTGGGCGCAAAAGTAAAAAAACAAACTAAGCTGTATATTTGACCCGCGATGAAAAAAATAATTCAAACTAAAAATGCTCCATCACCAATAGGACCATACAACCAGGCGGTGCTTGCCGGAGGTATGCTTTATTTATCAGGCCAAATAGCCATAGACCCATTAAGCGGAAATTTAGTGCTCGATTCAATTGAGGCCGAGACACATCAGGTGATGAAAAATATTGAAGCAATATTAATTGAAGCCGGATTAAGTTTTAACCATGTTGTAAAAACCTCCATATTTTTAATGGATATGAATAATTTTGCGAAGGTAAACGAAGTATATGGCGCTTATTTTACATCCGATTATCCGGCTCGTGAAACCGTTCAGGTAAGCTGCCTTCCTAAAAATGTGAATGTTGAAATATCCATGATTGCAGTTGCTTCTATCTAATTTTTAATCTTAATAACTAACCAATAATTCCTATGAAAAAC
>DGQS01000035.1 GCA_002389785.1 Bacteroidetes bacterium UBA4408 | reverse complement strand
ATCACTGTGCTTTTCCTTTTACGTAAATCATTTTGGCAATTACAATAAGCTATATGGTTCTATTGGAACCCTTATTGTTATTATGTTGTGGATTTACTTCAACGCCATTATTATTTTGCTTGGTTTTGAATTAAATGCAAGCATTCACTCAGCTAAACTAAAACGAAGTATTTAAGCTCATTACCAAAGGTTGTTGGTTCGCTTTTTATGAAAAGAAGGACAGGCGGTAGCTTTATTGTGCTTTTTCCGATGCTTCTTTTTGCGTTTCATTCCATAATGAACATTCGTTTTATGCCGCTTCCGTTTTTTATCTTTGGCTTTCGCTTCTAAGTCGAACGGTATCACCACAAGCACTAATAAAAGCAACACTAAGAGTTTTTTCAAACGAACGAAATTAAGGTTCATCAATTAATGAGAAAAAGAAGGACAATCACAGTTTTTAGTGGTTTTATGGTGTTTTACTTTACTTTTTCGTACCACACAACCGACCGTTAAAAACAGGAATATAAATGCTAATACAAGTTTACTTTTAACAAAGCTTCTCATTGAATGAAGGAGTATTGTACATGTAAAAGTAAACAATCTATAAATGACACTTTAAAATACCTTACTAAATAAGTATTTGCTGCTTGTAAAATCAAGAGCTTGTCCAAACCTTTGTGCCTTCTGTGCAATTTTTACATATGTCAATCTCGCTACGCGCTTTCAACAGCGAATGTCTGAAAGAATCATATTTTTTATTGTGCCAAACTGTTGAAAATCCTGCCTCCTTTACATTTCCAAACTGATGTGAGGCATCTTTATCAAAACAACAAGGAACAACTCTTCCATCCCAGGTTATAACACTGCTGTGCCATAGTTTCCAACAATGATTCAGGAGTAAATTTTTAATCTCGTATTTGCCCGAATCTGTTTTTCTATAACGGGAATACTTTGGATTTTCAGGGATTAATTCATTTCCATTCTCAAACTCATAAACCTGAGCAGTCTTAAATTTTACCTCATCAATTCCAATTTCTTTAGCCATTTTTTTTACCTCATTGGTTTGATGCTCATTTGGCTTTACCACTAAAAATTGAAAAATTAAATGTGGAGTTACTGAATTTAATTGCTTCTTCCATTTTACAATTGTTCGGGCACCTTGCAGTACTTTTTCGAGCTTCCCCCCTATTCGGTAAGCTGCATACGTTTCTTGGGTTGTTCCATCAATACTAATAATTAATCTATCAAGGCCACTTAACACTGTTTGCTTTGCATTTTCATCATCCAAGTAATGTGCATTGGTACTGGTACTGGTGTAAATACCTCGCTGAGACGCATATTGCACCATTTCCAAAAACTGTGGATTTAAATAGGGTTCGCCCTGAAAATAAAAAGTGAGGTACAGCAAGTGCGACTTCAATTCATCGATTGTATTTTTAAACAAGGGGAGCGACAACATCCCTGTTGCTCTGCTGAATTCACGTTTTCCGCTTGGACATTCCGGGCATCGCAGGTTGCACGAAGTGGTAGGCTCTATAGAAATACTAATAGGTAAGCCCCATTGATATGGCTTTCGTACCAACTTACTCAAATAATAACTCGAAACTACTTTCGTTGCATTGAAAGCCTTATTTAAACTAAGCTTTTTTAGAAGCTGCAGTGCTTCCCAAAATTTTGCTTTCAATTGTAAATTAAATTAGTTGGCTACGAAAATACAAAAGCAGATGCAATACCTTGTTACAGTAAATAAACTTAAACTAACTAAATAAGCGCTGTATGAGTTTTATCGCTTGGTGTACTGCAAATTACGCCATCCAGCAAAGGGGTTAAATTATACTTCTATTACAGAAAGTTACCTAGTAAAGGAGCCTTTCCTAATTTTTTAGTTACTTTTAACTCCTTAAAAAAACGGATCTACTAGATATGTGGGCAGCACTCGCTCGTTTTATACTTCGCAACCGACTCGCCATACTTTCGGCGTTTACATGCTTCACTCTATTCTTCGCTTACCAAGCTTCATTTGTTCAAATTACCTACGAATTTACCAGTCTTTTACCGAAAGAAGATAGCGCGGCCATTAACTATGCTAATTTTAAAAAACAATTTGGAGAAGATGGAAATGTCATGGTTATTGGTATTGATGATACCACCATTTTTGAACTTGAAAAATTTAATGACTGGTATGATTTAACTTATGGAATAAAGCAGATAGATGGGATACAAGAAGTAGTTTCTATTGCACGAGTATTTAACTTAACGGCAAATGATTCGCTTGAACAATTTGAATTTAAGCCCCTAATAAGCGAGAAACCCCGTACTCAATTACAACTCGATTCATTAAAAGCAGCCATTTTTAATCTGCCGTTTTACAATGGATTCTTAATTAATAAAGAAAGTCATGCCACGCTGATGGCTATTACCTTTGATAAATTCAAACTCAACACTAAAACACGTTTAAGTATTGTTGATTCTATAAAAGTAAGAACCGATGTGTTTGAAAAAAAATACAAACAAACATTACATTACTCCGGCTTACCTTATATCCGAACTAATATTGCACGTAAAATTGCTTCGGAAATGGTCTTGTTTCTTGGACTTGCCTTCCTAGTTACATTGATTATTTTATCCATCTTTTTTCGCTCCTTTTACCCGGTTATATTTTCCTTGTTAATTATAGTTATTGGTGTAATCTGGTCGTTCGGAACAATTTATTTAATGGGATATAAGATTTCAGCCCTGTCGGGATTGATACCTCCACTTATAATTGTTATTGGTATACCCAATTGTATCTTACTATTGAATAAATACCATACTGAAATTAATAAACATGGAAATAAGATTAAGGCTTTGAGCCGTATGGTTGAAAAAATTGGTATTTCAACCTTTTTTGCCAATGTAACAACCTCTATAGGTTTTGGGGTATTTTATTTTACTCATAGTCAAATTTTGGTTGAATTTGGATTAGTAACAGCACTAAATGTGATGGGCACTTATCTTACTTCCTTGTTTTTAATTCCGATTATTTTCAGTTACCTACCTGTACCAAAAGACAAGCAAACCAGCCACCTTGAAGGGAAACGAATAACCGGTATTTTAAATACCATTGATTACTGGGTACACCATTACCGAAAACGAATTTATATTTCGGTTGTGGTGGTTATTCTTATTTCAATTATTGGAATAAGTAAAATTAACATCATTGGATATGTGGTAGATGACCTTCCTAAAAATGATCCCATCTATGTTGATTTAAAATACTTTGAAACCAATTACCATGGTGTGCTCCCATTTGAGATAACCGTAGATACCCGCAAAAAAGGAGCTGCCTTATCGCTGACCACACTTTATAAAATTAACAAACTACAAAAGGAACTAAAAAAATACGATGAATTTTCGAAACCTGTGTCGGTGGTTGAAGCCATAAAGTTTTCATACCAAGCTTACAAAGGTGGTGAACCAAAATATTATATCTTGCCAAATGGACTAGAATTAGGTAAAATGTCAAGCTATTTTGTTAACTCCAAACAGAAGAAACAAGGAATGTTTAAAGCGTTTATAGATAGCAATCGACAAATTACACGAATTAGTGTACAGATGGCTGATGTTGGGTCTATTCGCATGAAAGAATTAGTAAAGGAAATTCGGCCTAAGGTAGATTCCATCTTTGACCCGGCTAAATACGATGTAAATTTAAATGGGAATAGTTTGATGTTTTTAAAAGGGAATAATTACCTCGTAAAAAATCTACAGGAAAGTGTGTTACTTGCAATCTTTTTAATTTCGCTGGTAATGATTACACTTTTTGCTTCCTTTAGAATGGTTGTAATTTCAGTACTTCCCAGTATTGTTCCCTTAATTATAACTGCCGGACTAATGGGTTATTTTCACATACCATTAAAGCCCTCAACTATTCTTATTTTTAGTATTGCTTTTGGAATTGCCTCCGATGGAAATATGTATTTCTTAACTAAATACAAACAAGAATTACGTAACCATCAATTCAGTATTTCAAAAACAGTTTCCTTAACTATTCGCGAAACCGGAGTAAGTATGATTTACACTGCCATTATTTTATTTTGTGGGTTCGGAATTTTTTCTGCATCAAGTTTTGGTGGAACTGCCGCTTTGGGAATTTTAATTTCGCTAACCTTGCTAATATCCTATTGTTCAAATTTAATTTTGTTGCCTTGCTTTTTACTTTCACTCGAAAAGAGTTTAACTCGGAAGGCGCTAACGAAAGAATCTTTGTTTCAACTTTATGATGAAGAAGAGGACATTGAACTTGAACACCTGGAAATAAAAAAAACTAATAAAGAAGTATGAAAGGAATAATTTTAGCAGGAGGCTCCGGAACCCGCTTGCACCCTCTTACCTTAGCTGTTAGCAAACAATTAATGCCGGTATACGACAAGCCAATGATTTATTATCCCTTGTCGATTTTAATGCTTGCAGGAATACGAGAAGTATTAATCATTTCAACCCCTCACGACTTACCCCATTTTGAACGCTTGCTTGGCGATGGTTCTAACCTAGGTTGTAAGTTTTCATATGCTGTTCAGGAAGTTCCAAATGGACTTGCCCAGGCATTTGTAATTGGAGAAAAATTTATTGGAACCGATAGCGTGGCCCTGATTTTAGGGGATAATATTTTTTATGGAAGTTTAGGAAAGTTATTGCGTGAAAACCGTGAACCAAATGGTGCAGTAATTTTTGCATACCATGTATCGGATCCTGAAAGATATGGTGTTGTTGAGTTCGACGCCTCGGGCAAAGCGGTGAGTCTTGAGGAGAAGCCCCGGCAGCCAAAATCAAACTATGCGGTTACCGGATTGTATTTTTACGACAATCAAGTGGTAGCGATGGCTAAGTCACTGAAACCAAGTGCTCGTGGTGAATACGAAATTACCGATTTGAATAAACAATATTTAGAAATGGGTAAATTAAATGTTGGAATTCTTGAACGAGGAACGGCCTGGTTAGATACCGGTACATTTGCATCGCTTATGCAAGCTGGACAATTTGTTCAGGTTATTGAAGAACGACAAGGGCTTAAAATTGGCTGTATTGAAGAAGTCGCTTATCGAATGAATTTTATTAGCAAAGAACAATTAATTAACATTGCCCAGCCATTGTTAAAAAGTGGTTATGGAAATTACTTGTTGAACATAGAACAAAAATAAAGAACTGGCAGAAGTGAAAGAAAACGTTAAAATACTCATTACCGGTGGCGCAGGATTTATTGGAAGTGCGCTAGCCGAAAAGCTTTCAGAGAAGAAAGAAAATCAACTAGTAATTGTAGATAATTTTATCACCGGTATTCCTGAAAAATTACCCCAGAGCAAACACAATAATATTAAATTTATAAAGTGCGATGTAAATAAATTTGAAGATATAGCCGGAGTATTTTACTCCTTCTCATTTAATTATGTATTTCATTATGCTGCATTGGTTGGTGTAAAACGCACACTTGAAAATCCGGTAAGTGTGCTTGAAGATATACAGGGACTTAAAAACATTCTCAGCTTATCTAAGAATACAGGTGTGAAAAGAGTTTATTATTCTTCGTCATCTGAAGTTTATGGAGAGCCTGTTGAATTTCCGCAAAATGAACATACTACGCCACTTAATTCGAGATTACCCTATGCCATTGTGAAAAACGTAGGTGAAGCTTTTCTAAAATCCTATCACAAAGAATATGGTTTAGAATACACCATCTTCCGATTTTTTAATACTTACGGACCTAAGCAAAGTAAAGACTTTGTTGTTTCAAAATTTATTGCCAGAGCTCTAAAAAACAGAGAAATTACAATTTATGGTGATGGAAGCCAAACACGCACGTTCTGTTATATAACCGACAACATCGAAGCAACCACCCATGCCTTTTATAATAATAAATTCGTAAATGATGTTGTTAACATTGGTGGCGAGCAGGAAATTAGTATACTTAATCTAGCAAAAACTATTATTCGATGTACCTATTCTACTTCCAGAATTGTACACCATCACGCTTTGGAAGAAGGCGATATGACGCGAAGAAAACCGGATGCCACCAAAATGAAAAAATTGCTCAATCACCCTTTAATGCCGCTCGAAGAAGGGCTTAAAATTGTAATTGAAAACAATCAATTTATCATGTAATTAAAACTTACCAATAGTTATTTCCCTTGAATTCATTATCCACCTTACAACAACTTATTGCTAAAGAAATTGAACTATATACGGCCAATTTGACTAAACAACCGGCCGAACTTTACGATCCAATTTCCTATATATTGCACCTGGGTGGTAAGCGCATGCGACCTGCATTATTGCTGATGGCTTGTGAAATGTTCGATGGCGATATTCAAAAGGCTCTAAAACCTGCTCTTGGTATTGAAACCTTTCACAA
>DGQS01000071.1 GCA_002389785.1 Bacteroidetes bacterium UBA4408 | reverse complement strand
ACTGTCTTTCCCTTTTATGGGTACTAACTGGATGTATGGTTCGAGCCGGGTATACATCCAATCGCTGATTCCATAGATTTTTTTAAGGTCCTCCTTTTTATAAAATTTTCCTCCTTTGCTTTCGTACTTTTTTAGAATTTTTATTTGTTTTTGAGAAAGACCCAAAGCAAGCCATTTTTCTTCACTTAAGTTATTGGGATTAAAATTAAATGGCTCGTTTAATTGAGTTGATTTAGTTTGGTAGTGCTGTGATGGTAAAGAATCATTGCGCTGATAGGGCTTATTTGGGTAGTGGTGTGTAGCACTTTTTTCGGCTAAAGCCATGGATTCGATAGCAGAGTTAAATCTACTAAAATCGATACTTTCGGCAGGAAGCAAGGCATCTTGAAAGGTATTAAATACAAGCATAAAAAGCAACAGCAGCAACAATACTATAATACCGTTTCTATCACGTTTATTAAAAGTGAGATAGTTTTTTAAAAAAGTTAACATGCCTAAGCTCCGAAATTGATGCTTTCAAAAGTAGGAGCACACCAGTTAAATTTGAGTTCAAAAAGGGATGATAAAAGGATGATTTTATTCATCTTTCACAATAATTATTTCGAAAATAAGTCAGTAAAAAATTTGGTGGGTTTCTTCCGGAACTCAATGATAGTGAGCGCTTGTTGTAAGCTAATATAAATTGAGAATAGTAAATTTGTTATAGGTAATTATTTCTCTTGCTAGTAAACTAGTTTAATGTAGATGAACGATTTTTAAAACAATAAAAATCATCGGCTGGCGTTACAAATGGTAAAGGATGTTTTCCGCTTTATGGAATTAAAAGCAAGCTTGCATCCATGCATCAAACAATCAAAAAACAATGCTATGAGAAATTTAAAAAATGCATCAAGCAACTTTAATGAATTGTTGTTTGAAAACAGAAACAAAAATTATGGTGCTTATGTAATCCGCAAGGAATATAATGAAAGCCTTATCAAGTCCTTTTTTGCAGCGATGCTTTTGCTGCTTATTTTTGCAGGAGGATTTAGTGCAATGAACAGAAATAACAGTGAAACTGTTCTGCCGGCTACGAAGCAGATGATTGACCAATTAATCATTGATGTTGATTTGTCGTACTTAAAAAAAACCAATCCACCTGTCACACATCCTACTAAAACAATAGAACAGGCCAAGCCTTTTAACAATGAAAATAAAGTGGTACCACTCGTTGTGAAGGATGTTGTTTTACCAGCGGAAGAAAAGAAAATTGCAGAGCCTGTAAGCGAACCCGGTATAGCACAAACCACTCCGGATCTCGGATTAAGCGCTAATGCAATCGCTAGTATAACTTCTGAACCTGCAGGATCACTGCTCTCAGAAAACAAGGGAAACATACTGGAAAGTGCCGGTCTGGATGCATTGCCTGAATTTCCCGGTGGTGAAGCAAAGCTGATGGAGTTTTTAGCCAGGAATGTAAAGTTTCCTGCAAGCGCAAGAGAAAATGGAATTCATGGAACCGTACATGCATCTTTTGTTGTAGATGAATTTGGAAAAGTTACGCAGGTAAAAATTAAACGCGGAATTTTTTCTGACTGTGATGAAGAAGTGATTCGTGTGATAAACCTGTTTCCTGATTTTAAACCTGGAATGTATAAAGGAAAAAACGTAGCTGTATTTTATAATTTACCTGTTCGATTTGAATTGGTAAGAAATTGATATTTTCAGGAAACACCTGATTTCAATCTTTAGTTAACCAGGTTTGTTTTTGTCTCTAAAATCAAAGCACTTATCAAGCTGGCATTGCAGCTTACTCAACTAACAAAATGCTGTTTATAAGTTGCAATTACAATTGAGTTATTCACCTATCATTCTCGCTACTTTAGCGCATATTTTAAACATAAAATTATACCACATGCTATCATCCATTTTATTGCAAATAACCACAACCACAGGTGCTGTGCAAGATACGCTAGCCCATGCAGCCTCAACGGTAGCAGCAGTTGCAGCACCAGTCGCTCCAAAAGAGGATTCACTTTCCTTACTTACCTTAATTATGAAAGGTGGGTATATCATGATTCCAATTGGGATACTTTCGGTGTTGAGCATTTATATCTTAATTGAGCGTTGGATAATTATCCGTAAAGCAAATAAACTGGAAAGTAATTTTATGTTAACCATTAAAGACTATGTGAAAAATGGAAACATAACTGCTGCTAAAGCATTTACCAAAAGTAGTTCTGCACCGGTTTATAAAATGATAGAGAAAGGATTGAACCGAATAGATAAGCCAATAAAGGAAGTTGAATCAGCCATTGAAGGAGTAGGTAAATTAGAAGTTGCCAAACTCGAGAAAAATTTAAACATACTTGGAATCATTGCAGGTATTGCACCCATGTTTGGATTTATAGGAACCATTAGCGGGGTAATTAAAATATTTTACAATATATCTCTCGCCGATAACATTAGTATTGGTTTAATTTCGGGTGGACTGTATGAGAAAATGATTACCAGTGCAGCGGGATTAGTGGTGGGTATTTTTGCATATGTAGGCTATCATATTTTAAGCATGATGGTTGACAGTGTGGTAGCTAAAATGGAAACTGCCAGTGTTGAATTTATTGATTTACTTCAGGAACCAGCCCTATGAGTTTAAGAAGAAACAAGCATCGATTTGCCGCCGAGGTAGGAGCATCCAGCATGAGTGATATCATGTTTTTCTTGATGCTGTTTTTTTTAATTGTCTCTACTTTGGTGAATCCAAGTGTAATAAAACTGCTTTTGCCAAAAGCTTCATCGGTACAAACCATGAGCAAGCAACAATTTACTATCGACATTTCAAAAGACAAAGAAATTTATTTGAACAATAAACCAATTGCTTTTGAAAATTTGGAAAGTCAATTAGGTATTTTGATAAGTGGAGTTGCTGAGGCAACCGTAGTTTTACGTGTAGATAATTCGCTTACTGTGCAAGATTTGGTAGACGTACTTGAAATTGGAAACAAATTAAAGGTACGCATGGTAATGGCGGCTAAAACAACAAAGTAGCATGACCGGCGAGGAAAACAACAACAGTCGCATAGCTGCATTAGCAGGAACATTGCTATTTCATGTTTTGTTATTGCTGCTGTTTTTATTTATAGTTTTCAAAACCCCATTGCCTCCTTTTCCGGAAGCAGGTAGTCCGGGTATAGAAGTTAATTTTGGTACATCCGATGATGGCATGGGCGAAGTACAACCCAGAGAAGCCAGCAGTATTAAAAACTCGCAAGCACCTGAATTAAGTGAAGAGGTAAAAACAAAAATCGAAAATCTAACAGCTCCGCAGGAAGATGCTGTGGTAACCCAAGAAACTGAAGATGCACCGGAAGTATTGAAAGAAAAGCCTAAAGTGGAGACTTCGGTTAAACCGGTTGAAAATTCTGTAAAAATTGAAGAACCGGTAAAGCCTGTGGTGAATACCAATTCATTGTACAAGGGCAAAAGTAAAACTCAAGGTGGTAGCACAGGAAGCGAAGGCGAAACAGGAAAACCCGGAGATCAAGGTTCCCCTGACGGAAGTATGGATTCAAAATACCACGGACCCGGAGGAGGTAAAGGAGATACACCCGGAGCTACAGGACCAGGAGGTGATGGTACAGGAATTTCGTATAGCTTAGGGGGTAGAAAGTCGCAAAAAATACCTTTACCTGAGTATACTCAGCAGGTGGAAGGACGTGTTGTGGTTGAAATTTCGGTGGATAAAATGGGCAATGTAATTAGCGCCAAGCCGGGAGTTAAAGGATCCACTACTACCAACTCTTATTTATTAGAAAAAGCCAAACAAGCCGCTTTGCGTGCAAAATTCAATGCAAAAGCCGATGCTCCCGATGAACAAAGAGGTACCATTGTATACAATTTCTTGTTGCAATAAATCTCTTTCCGCTTAAAATTCAATTTGTTGCGCTAAAAGTTAAGAAGTATATTCGCAAAATTTTTAGCAAGTATGAATTACAAACAAACCCTTGAATACTTGTATTCCAGTTTGCCCATGTTTCAGCGAATTGGCGCTGCTGCGTATAAAGCAGATTTAAACAATACAATAGCGCTATTAAAGCTGGTTCGAAATCCTGAAAAAAAATTTAAGAGCATTCACATTGCAGGTACCAACGGAAAAGGTTCGGTATCGCACATGCTGGCGTCGATATTACAATGTGCAGGTTACCGAGTAGGATTGTATACCTCGCCCCACTTGAAGGATTTTAGAGAACGTATTAAAGTAAATGGTAAACCAATAAGCCAGCAAGACGTTGTTCAATTTGTAGAGCAATACAAGAACGGCTTTGAAAAAATAAAACCTAGTTTTTTTGAGATTACAGTAGGAATGGCTTTTGAATATTTTGAAAAGCAACAAGTGGATATTGCTGTAATTGAAACCGGTTTGGGAGGAAGATTGGATTCGACCAATGTTATAAAACCATTGTTATCGGTAATTACCAACATTAGTTTCGATCACGAAGCTTTGTTGGGAAACACCTTGGAAAAAATAGCCATTGAAAAAGCCGGAATTATTAAATTAAAGACTCCGGTTGTAGTTGGCGAAATGCAGGCTGAATCGCGATTTATATTCAGTAAGTATGCCATACAAAACAAGGCTGAATTGTTTTTTGCAGACCAAGTTTACAAGGTGCAACAGTCAAGTATAAAGGGCACTGTGAATCCTGTGCAAGAGATGGATATTTTAAGAAATGGTAAGGTTTTTATAGAAAAATTGAGCATTCCTTTGCTGGGTCATTATCAACAAAAAAATTGTTGTACTGTATTGCAGGCGGTGGAGTTGTTGCAACAACAATCGTTTGTAGTAACCGAAAAGGACATAAAATTGGGCATGGCCAAGGTAGTTGAGCAAACCAATTTTCAAGGTCGCTGGCAAGTGCTTAATCGCAAGCCATTGGTTATAGCCGATACAGCACACAATGAAGCAGGAATAAAGGAGGTAATGAAGCAATTGAAATTAACTCAGCATAAAAAATTGCACATTGTTTTAGGAGTAGTGAATGATAAGGACTTGAGTAAAATACTTCATTTGTTCCCAAGTAAAGCGCTCTATTATTTTTGCAAGGCCGATTTACCAAGGGCATTGGATGCAAAAATATTACAAGAAAAAGCGAAGGAGCATTCCTTAAAAGGTAAAGTTTATTCCTCTGTAAATGAGGCACTAAAAGCAGCCGAAAAAGCAGCAACAAAAGAAGATTTAGTTTTTGTTGGAGGCTCAACGTTTACAGTAGCAGAAGTGCTTTAAAAAATATTTTTTAAAATAAATTTTGACCAAAAGAAAAAGTATCTATATTTGCACACCCAAAAAATAAGGGAGCTTAGCTCAGCTGGTTTAGAGCACT
>DGQS01000036.1 GCA_002389785.1 Bacteroidetes bacterium UBA4408 | reverse complement strand
CAAACAACCCGATAAGCATGAACAAACTAAGACAACTCTTACGCTTACATCTTCAAGGAAGTAGTAAGCTTCAAATTGCCCAACAAACAGGGATTGCACGCAATACATTAAAGAAGTATTTAGCGATTCTTAAAGCAAGTGAATTAAGAATAACCCCTTGTACCCGCGAAGCTCAGCTTCGAGGGTACAGGGTAGATGCTAAGATTAATAGCCATCATGTACTATAAAAAACGGCCTGTGAGTTTTCTACCAATTCATTTCCATAAAGCATAGTGATTGTTACCTTTGCACCATACACTGCAATTAACTTTACTCCCGATATTTTGGAAATTAAAACTGCAAGCTTTGTAATCAGCAACACCGATTATAAGAAATCACCAACTCGCAAGCTGCCCGAGTATGCATTTATTGGACGCAGTAACGTGGGAAAATCGTCGTTAATTAACATGCTCTGTGGCATTAAAAACTTAGCTAAAACTTCCGGGAAACCAGGCAAAACACAACTCATAAATCACTTTATCATAAACGAAAAGAGCGATCCTTGGTACCTGGTAGATTTACCTGGTTATGGATATGCCAAAGTAAGTAAAACACTAAAAGAACGTTGGGGGAAATTTTTACAGGAATATATCTTAAAACGCGAAAATTTACTCTGCCTTTTTGTATTGATTGATTCTCGCCTCGAACCTCAAAAAATTGACCTCGAATTTATGCAATGGCTTGGTGAAAAAGGAATTCCCTTTGTTATGGTATTTACCAAAAAAGACAAATTGCACATCAACGAATTCAACAAGAATCTTAAAATTTACAATAAAAAAATGTTGGACTATTGGGAAGAATTACCTAAACAATTTTTTACTTCTTCGGTGAATACCGACGGTAAAGAGGCTGTTCTCGAATTTATCGAACAAACCAACAAATTGCTTCCCGCTCAAAAACAGTAACAACAATGCTGAACTGTTCGTTACTTTGCCTCTAGAATTAAGATTTTTTTAGCTCTAATTTATCTGCAAAATGCTCGCAGAAATCACGAAGATCTGCCGCCATTTTATCCTCATGGGTAGCACGCTCCAAGGTATTGGCCATTGAAAGTAAGGTTTGATGCATAAAAATTTTCATCTCATCTACCATCATATCCTTGGTCCATAAATCAATGCGTAAAGTGTTATTCTCATTAGGATCCCATACACTCAACATAATCGACTTTGCTGCAATTGCACCGTCAATGCCCGAATCGGTAGCTTCCCACTGAATTTTTTCGGGCAAATTATTCTCATCTAACTCTATCGCAAATTTAATTTCTGATTTTTTCATGTAAGGTATCTATCAATTATACTAGGCAATCCTAATTTTATAAACTATTTTCGGGGTTTGTAATGCGAATCATTCAATATTTTTTGCGCATTTTTTTCCTCCATTAACATGGCTAAAGTAATTTCTTTATGCCTTTCCATATAGGCAGAAATTATCCTGTATCCCAGCCATACTCCTACTCTTCCGGGTGATGCTTTTGGCATTCCGATAGTAAAAGGTGCACTGTTAATGTATTTTACATTTTCAGATGCCTTGGTTGAGTACAGCAAATTTTTATCGATAAAATAAGCCCAAATACTCTGTTCCGAATTAGTAACCCATTGCAACTGCTTGGCGGTAAATTCCATTTTAATACTATCCTCTTCTTGCGGCAAAATATAATCCAACGCATACATCAATTTTCCCTGAAATAGCATCTCACTCAATAAATTCTTGTGTACATCCATTCCTTCATATTCTGTTTGCAACCACGAACGTAATGCATCCACTACAATGTAATGTTTGCTCATAAAATCTACTTGGTAATTGGGTATGGCCATTAACTTATAATACTTGTAATTTTTCCCCAAATACATATCTAATCCAACCCCCAACACGCTATCGGTTACTGCTATCGGATAATTAAATCCTGAAATAAAGGTGGCAATATGCGGTACAATTTTATTCGGAAAATAGTAATGATAATGCTTTAATGCAGTTTCAAAATCATTTGCCAATTGATCGGTACTTGCAAACGTTGTTTGTACATCGTTATATACAGTAGAAATAGCTGCATCGTTCAAAAAACTACTTACCGCAAGCTCATATCCAGTTTGATTAGAACTTCCAATTTGTATGATATTCTCATTGAAGCGCTCGAAAAACTGTCCATAATTGACAACTAGCTTTTGCTTTGCTTCGGTAGCATTGTTAGTGTTTAAACTCTGCAAATCCTTTTCAAATCGACTAAACTTGAAATCAATTTTTACATCCGAAATATCAATCTCTTTGTTATTGTGCGAACAAGCCGAAAAAGTGAATAACACAGTTAAAAACTTGAACCAATACGAAACTTTCATTCTTGAATATTTGCTTACTATTGTGGTACCAAAAGTAGAACAAATAAATTTTAAACCTATGAAGAATACTATCCTAACCAAAATTTCACCGGCAATTTTGCTTTTTTTCGCATTTAGCTTGCGCACTGTTGCCCAGGAAGATGAACCCCTAAAAAACTTCCGATTCGGTTTACGAGTTAGTCCCGAAATATCTTGGATGAAGCCGGGAGATGTAAAAAAACTTGATGGAGCAGGTGCCAAAGTTAAAATGGGCTATGCCTTGATGACTGAATTTAGACTTAACAAAGTGGTTAGTTTGGCCACCGGTATTGGCTTTGAAAAAAACGGAGGAGCTTTAAATTACACCGATACTGCTTACTATCATTTTAATGAAGAACCTCTTAAAATTAACATTAACGATACCGTGAATGAGTTTTTTCAATTGAAATCACGCAATTTCAGTGTTGCTTATTGGGCTATTCCAATCACTTTAAAAATGCGTACAAAAGAAATTGGTGTGATGACCTATTTTGCTCAAGCCGGAATTAATCTTGGAATTCGTACAAAAGCTTTAAGTGAAGACGATGTTAGAAGTACTAAAAAAACTAATTCAACCCTTGAAGATATCAATATCAGCAAAGACATGAATTTCTTTAAAGCTGCAATTAATGTTGGAGCCGGTGCAGAATATAATTTAGCCGGTTCAACTTCCTTGCTGATAAGTGTTAATTATTTAAACGGACTCACCAATGTTTCAAAATCTAAATCGGATTATATGTTTAGAACAGATGGAACAGCCTATAAACAAAAGTTTACCAATAACGCAGTTTCATTATCGGTAGGCGTTTTATTTTAATTAATTATAGCTTGAATCCCGTTTTTGCATTGCGCAAAAGCGGGATTTTTTTTGCCTTAAATAAATCAAACATGAAAGCAGATTTAGTAGTCAACTACATTGTGAACTGGCTCAATAATTATTGTGAGAAATCGCAACAAAAAGGTTTTGTAATAGGCGTTTCAGGAGGAATTGATTCAGCGCTAACTTCTACCTTATGTGCATTAACCGGTAAAGAAGTTGTATGCCTAAATTTGCCCATTCATCAAAGTAAAGCTGAATACAGCCGTTCGCAAGAACACATCCATTGGTTGATGAAAAAATTTGATAACGTTTCCCATTTTGATATCAATCTTTCTGCCCCCTTTGTTGAACTTGAAAAAACATTTCCGGCTCAAATACAAGATCATTTAACATTGGCAAATACACGCAGTCGTTTACGCATGCTTACTTTATATGCGGTGGCCGGAAATAAAAAATTACTGGTTGCCGGCACCGGAAATAAAATAGAGGATTTTGGAATAGGTTTTTTTACAAAGTATGGAGATGGAGGAGTTGATATTTCACCAATTGCCGATTTACTAAAATCTGAAGTGTATGCATTAGCTAAGGAATTAGGGGTTGTAAATTCGATACTTACTGCGGCTCCTACAGATGGTCTTTTTCATGATGGTCGCAGCGATGAGGATCAGATAGGTGCCAGCTATGATGAGCTTGAATGGGCAATGAATTCACTCGAAAATGGGGCTCAACCCATTAACCTAAGTGAAAGGCAGAAAAAAGTATTGGAGATTTATTCTTCCCGACATAAAGCCAATTTGCATAAAATGGTACCAATTCCTGTGTGTACTATTCCGAAAGAATATTTACAGGAATAGTAGGCAACAATCTGCTCGAAATTTATTGTTGATTGCGCTGAGTTGGTTTCCAAACATTGGATTCAACGCCTGAAATAAATTTAAAAAATCCAATCATCAACGCCAGATTCATTAAATAAAAATGACTTATAAATCTGAATAAACTTAGATGTATCCGCATCTTTTTAAGTAATTCATCCAAAACAGGAATCATCAGCGAAAAAATTTGCACATGCAGTGTAAAAAAATAAAATTCTGAATTTTCGCGCAATAAAAAATTACTGAGTAAAGCTGCGAGTATAAAAAATGGTCCCAACCAACGAATTACCTTGTGGCTCCAAAAACAAAAAGAAAGACCCGGGAATTTTGAAAAAAGTAAGCCGCGGTAACGAGTTAAATTTTGAAAATTGCCAATCGAAATTCTAACCTTACGGCGAAATTCTTCCGAAATTTTGTTCGATACATCTTCATAGCAGCGTGCACTTAACTCATTAATTGCTTGGGCTCCTTGTTCCAGCACACCCATCGTGATGTAAAAATCGTCCATAAAAAAGCGTGGGGGAACGGGAGTAAAGTTCTTCTTTCGTATAGAATAACACCCTCCAAAAGCACCAATCATGGTACCCCATACGGCACCTTCCTGATACTTCATTTTATTCTCGCGACTCAAATACGTTTTTTCTTGAACTGAGATACCACTTTTGTGCAATTGCTCATTTATAATATTTCCACCAACCAATGCTATAGCTTCATTTTTATAATGCTTTACCAATTGATAAATAGTGTCTTTTTGAAAAAACACATTTGCATCTGTTAAAATTAAAATTGGTGATGTTGCATGTAATTCTAAAGCGTTTACAATACCTGCTTTCCCGGTACGTTGTGGAAATACTTCAAGTTTTAACTGGGGATATTGAAGTTGATACTTTTTGATGATAGCTTCCGTTTGGTCAGTTGAGGAATCAGAACCGATGTAAAACGTAAGCTTTGACAATGGATAATCTGTATCAAAAGTGGACCGTATTTTTTGCTCAATTACTTGCTCCTCGTTATAAACAGCAAGCAAAATGCTTACGGCTGGTAAATCATCTGATTGTGCAGAAAAAACTGTGGTATTTTGACTCTTACTCAATGCAAAATAATTCAGCAAAAGCGGAAATATTACATAGCTATAAACAATCAAAAAACTACTAAGCCAAAATATTGTTTCCAACATACTACGTATTTGTTGCGAAGTTAATTGAATTAAAAGAATAGCTAGCTATTTTAGTAAATTGCTATAAAAGGAAATCAGTTTTGAAATAATAGAGCGATTGGTATATTTCTGTTGCACGAGCGCCTTTGCATTTTTACTGAGTCGATTACACAGTTCACTATCACTAATTGCCAGTGCAATTTGATTACAAAACTCTTCGGCACTATCCGCTAACAATATGTTTTTTCCCGAAGTGCAATCAATCCCTTCAGCACCAATACTTGTGCTGACAATTACTTTGCCCAAGGCCATGCCTTCAATAATTTTTATGCGCATTCCACTTCCCGATAATAAGGGCACCAGCATTATTTGCTTGTCTTGCATAAATTGAACTGCATCGTTTACTTGGCCACAAACAGTAACTTGTTTGCCATTTTGTTTCATCATTGCATCGGGCATGTCCTTCCCTGCAAGAAACAAATGTGTTTGCGGAAATGAAACTTTTACTTTTGGCCAAATACTTTGCATGAACCAATTTACAGCCTCAACATTGGGTTGCCAATTCATAGCTGCCAAATGAAATAGGGTGCCTTTCTTAACTTCTGCCGGCTTTGCTTCAAGTAAATTTTCATCCACTCCCGCAGTGCAAACCAACATTGGCATTTTCGCACCTTGTTGTCGGTATATTTGTTCATCAATGGTAGAAATTGGTACAATACAATCTAGTTGTTGCAAGACTGAAATTTCTTCGCGTTTTAAACGCTTTGCAAGTAACTGCAAATATTTTTTCTTAAAAAAAGAAGCGGTTGAAGCAGCTAATCGTTCCCAAATTAAATATTCAACATTGTGCCCACGCATGCTAACAAGTGCGGTTGAGTGCTTTCGAATGGTAGGAATATACATGCTTAAAAACAATCCTTCCAGTTGCACCACATCATATTTATGCTCGGTTAATAGCTGAGCTAATTTTTTATGAAATGCAGGAATGTCGAAGCGAATTAAATTGTACGAACGCGTTGAAAACAAATTAAAAAATGCTCCATGCGGCGTAACATCTGTGGCTGCATCAACGGTATACAGTTTAACTTTAGCGTGAAACCAATCAGGTAATTTGTCAATTTCTACAAAGTGCTTTTGGGTATTGATTGCTAACATATGCACCTCGCATCCTGCATCACTCAGCGATTGGGTCATAGCAAACATGGCAATTGCACCGCCATCTGTTAAAGGATAAGGCACACGGTTACACAGTTGCAGTATTTTCATTCTTTGTTTTGCGGGTAAAAAACTGAAATACTTTTAGGTAACTATTAATATCAAAAAGCGCTGAATCACTGGTAGCTTTTGAAGTTAAAAAGATTCCAATTGGTAAAAGCACCATCGAGGCAAGCCACATTCCCTGGTAGGGAGGCAAAACTCCTTCTTTCGAAAATTTTTCGCCCATAATATTCATTACATGGAAAAACAAAAAAAACAAAACCGAAACCACCATTGGCATACCGATACCGCCTTTACGAATAATTGCACCCAAAGGTGCACCCACAAAAAACAATACAAGACAAGCAAACGAAAGGGTAAATTTTTTGTGCCATTCAATTAAGTAACGATTCGTTTTATCACGCCGATGATCTAAATCATCGAGCACAGAAGTCAATTGCGATTTATAATTTCGAGCATTCCCAAGTGCTGCTTCCAACACTCGCTCCTGCTCTGCTTTACTTAATCCCTTCAAATAATTGCCGCTGCTGTTAGGATGAAATTTTGAATGACCAATTTTTGAATTCGGGTGAACCACAAATGCAGAAAAATTTTCAACAAATGCATCATCACGTTGTT
>DGQS01000224.1 GCA_002389785.1 Bacteroidetes bacterium UBA4408 | reverse complement strand
GATTTGAAGAAGAAGCAGTAAAAGCGGTTGGTGGTAAATTTTATATCACCGAAGAAGTTCAATTCTCTTCTTCAAAACTTATTAATGCACATTTTTCTCCCTTAAGCGATTCGGTGCAAAGTTTTCTTGCTGATTTTAAATCACGTCACAGTGCAGAAAGTGTAATTGCAGAAATTGAAAAATTAAAAGACGCTAAAATCTTGGTCATTGGCGACACCATTATCGATGAGTACCATTATTGCAAACCTTTAGGCAAATCGTCGAAATCACCTACCATTTCGAGTGTTTATTTACGTGGCGAAAGTTATGCCGGTGGTGTACTGGCAATTGCCAACCACTTGGCTCAGTTTGCAGGTAAAGTTGAGATGATGACCTGCTTAGGTGAAGAAAATACCCAACAGGAATTGATTGAACAAAAATTGTCTCCTTCGGTCGACCGAAAGTTTTTTTACCGTAAAAATGCTCCTACGCCAACTAAAAGAAGGTATCTCGATAAGTACTTAAACATTAAATTGTTTGAAGTAACTTTTATGAACGACTCCTACATTGAGAAGGAATTGGAGGAGCAGATGATTACTTATTTGAAGAGCGTGCTGGCTAATTACGACATGGTGATGATTGCCGATTTTGGGCATGGATTAATTTCTCCGGCGATTATTAAGTTTTTAGAAGAAAGTGGGAAGTACCTTGCTGTAAACGCACAAACCAATAGTAATAACTATGGGTTTAATTACATTACCAAATATTCGCGCGCCAATTATATTTCAATTGACGAAAAAGAATTGCGCTTGCCTTTTGGCGATAATTATGGAGCTGTAGAGCCTTTGATTGAAAAGTTAAAAGCGATTTCACATGCTGAGTTAATTCAAATTACGCTAGGGCAGGAAGGGAGCGTTATTTATTACGATAAAACATTTGCCAAAGCTCCTGCATTAGCATCTGCTGTAAAAGATTCGGTTGGTGCAGGCGATGCAGTGCTATCGGTAACAGCCTTGTGCGCACAAATGGGAGTTGCTCCCGAAATAATTATCTTTGTAGGAAATTGTGTTGGTTCTTTAGCTGTTGAAATAATCGGAAATGAACATCCGGTTTACAAAAAAGACCTCACTAAATTTATTAAACACTTATTAAAATAAGCATGACAATTTCTGATTTTACAGATAATTATACTACCGCATTTTCGAAGGCATTTGCCGGTATTGAAGCGTTTGAAGGCACCACACCTATTTCGTATAGCGAAGCAATTCATAAGTGTGTTGAGTTGGTTATGAAAGCTCAAGCTGATAATAAAAAAATTATGTTTGCCGGTAATGGCGGAAGCGCAGGTATTACCAGTCACATGGCAATTGATTTTTGGAAAAACGGCAAAGTAAAAGCCACCGCATTCAATGATTCATCGCTCTTGACTTGTTTGGCAAACGATATTAGCTTCGAACATGTTTTTTCAGCTCCAATTCAAATGTTTGCTGAAACAGGCGATATCGCCATGTGCATCAGTAGCTCTGGAAGTTCGAAAAATATTTTAAATGCTGCCGAAGAAGCCCAGAAATCGGGTTGTTCAGTAATTACTTTTTCAGGATTTAAAACAGATAATCCTTTGAAAAAATTAGGACACATTAATTTTTATGTTCCTGCTTACTCGTATGGATTTGTTGAAGTACTTCACAACCTAATAATTCATTGCATTTTGGATGCGAAAATGTATTGCAAGGATACAATTGATATTTTCAATAAAAATACACCCATGTAATTTCGCTAGTTTCAACAATAAGCCCCAAAGATTGATTAGGACCAGAGTTGGGATTGATTGTTAAACAAAGAACCTGGAATTTTATAGACATAGTCAACTCGAATTCACTTGTAAAAAATAGTTCTCAACTTGAAATTTATTCCACTCGCGCTGCTTCCTGCTGATACATCAAAAGCTAAATTGCTAAACGATGCAGCAACTTTACTCGAGAATAAACTCCTCAATTTAAACTACAGTTCCTTAGCGCTTTCTGATTATGGAATGCGATACTATGCCTACGATTTGCGCAAACTAACTTACATGCTGCAATCCTACGTGTTTATGCTGATGTGGGCGCAAACCAAGGTTAAAAAAGAGTTTGAAGAAATTACCTTGCTCGATCACGGTGGAGGAATTGGCATGCTTTCTTTATTAGCAAAATTGGCCGGAGTTAAAACAGTGATTCATCAAGATTTAAATCCGATAATATCTAACGATGCCAAGTTAATTGCTAAAGAACTTGGAATTGAAATCGATTATTTTATCAATGGCGATACCAAAGAATTTGTTGACTTTGTCAATACTAAAAATTTAAACCTAAACATCCTCGGCTCTAGAAATGTAATTGAGCATGTATACGATTTAGATTTGTTTTTTAAAGAAACTTCTCGCATTAAAAGCGATAAATTGTTGCTCTTTTTAAGCACTACCGCCAACATGCGCAATCCTTTGGTAAATTGGTACACCAAAAAATTACAGGTTAATTTTGAGCACAAAGGAAATCCGGTAGCCTGGGGTGAAAAAAAACTGGACCCTGAAAATTCCGGTTGGAATCAACGTAGAAAAATTATTCTGCTGGCTTTTCCAAACCTAAGCGAGAGGGAAGTGAATAAACTAACTAAAGCTACCAGAGGAAAACACAAAGCTGATATTGTCAGCGCTGTTCAAAATTATCTTACCAATGGCGTAATTCCTGAAGAATTGAGTCATCCTACAAATACTTGTTCACCCGAATCGGGTAGCTGGGTAGAGCATTTAGTTCCATTAGCCGAATACCAAAGGATGATTGAAAATAACAATTTCAATTTCAGCTATATCAATGGTTTTTACAACACTAATTATCCGCAAAAGCCGCTGAATTGGATTAGTCCGATAATAAATTTTAAAATAAAATTATTGGGCAAAAATGCCACTTTTTTGGCACCTTTTATTTCTATTCTTGCTGAGAAATAGGTTTGCTACAAAATGATTTCAGCAATGTTTTTTGCTTGAATCTGGCGAGAATATTTTTTATACTGAGTAGAATTTTTTCTCAATACTTCTTGCGCTTTCCATTTATTAAGTAAGTTTAGCAATGCCTCTTTAATCCCTTTTGCATCGCTGTGTTCAAAACTAATTCCTGCTTCGCACTCCTCAATAATTTGAGCAGCTTCACCGTTTACAGGTCCTAAGCAAAAAATAAATTTTTGTGAAGCAAGGTATTCAAATAATTTTCCGGTTAATATTCCTTCATTGCCTTTTACATCCGGAATTGCTAGCAAAACCAAGGTACTCCGCATTAAGTAGTTAATTGATTCAGCATGCGAAACATGGTTTACAAACTCCACTGCATGGTATAATTTTTTCTCAAATTGACCTTTTTGAACACCGGCAACACTGCCCACAAAACGCAATTTAAATTTTACGTCTTTGTGTTCATTTATCAATTCTTTAACACCATCAATGAATGCATCAATTTTATAATCTGCTGTAATTGTACCGGTATAGGTAATCACAAATTCGGGAGGATGATCAGCTTGGTTATTTGCAAAATCATTCTCATCAAAACCATTCGGAATAACATGAATTTTTGAAAGATCAACTTTTGTGGTTTTGGCAGCAAAACTATTTTTTATGGCTTCACTAACTACAATCAAATGATCGGCTTGTTCAATCACTTCACGTTCATAGCGGGCATCTTTCTTTTTTGCCCAGCTAGTATGATAAAGCTTGTTGTAATAATAAATATCGGTCCAAGGGTCGCGTATATCTGCAATCCATTTAAGCTTGTATTTCTTTTTAAGTTTAAGTCCGATAAGTTGAGACGATTGTGGCGGACTGGTAATAAGAAAAGTATCGATATTTTGCGATTCAATTAACTCACAACATTTTTCAAAAGCATAATTATTCCAACCGATTCTTCCATCAGGAATAAAAAAGTTTCCTCTAATAAAACGCATCAGCTTTTTAAACAAGGTAACTTTTCCTTCGTTGGCAAATCCTGCGAAAGGAATTTGCTTTTTTCGCGAAAGCATTTTGTAAAACTCAAAAGGCTCGAAGGTGCGAGTGGTATGTACTTTTATTGATTTAGGTACTTCGTACAACAATGAATTATCAATAACCGGGTAAGCAGCTTCACCCGGATTTACCGTAACAACAACGGGCTCTATCCCAAATTCAGGAAGGTATTTCGAATATTTTAACCAACGCTGCACGCCTGCACCGCCGCTTGGCGGCCAATAATAACTAATAACTAGAACCTTTTTCAAAATGTGTTTTGTGTATGTTCAATCTATGCGAAGTCCTAATCAAAATGCTGTTAGAATAAACTAGCTGACTGTCTTAAGCTTGTGAATTTTTTCTTTTCCACTCCATGTACAATGCTCCACCTAATACCAAATACAACAATATTGAACTGGCAAGGGCAATTTGTTCGCCTGTTTTATAAGTTTTAGGTTCAAACTTAAATTCAATAGTATGGGCACCTGCAGGAATACGCATTGCACGTAATACATAGTTGCAGCCAAAATAATCGTGTTGCTTACCATCAATATAGGCATTCCAACCATCGGGATAATAAATTTCTGAAAATACTGCCAATTGTTCCTTCGACGAATTACTTTTATACACTAAATTATTGGGTTGATAACTGGTTAATCCTATGGTGGCACTTGAGTCAAAGCCTGCAGTAAATCCTGAAAGATTGGCTTCGTATTTTTTGTCAACTACCATAAATTCTTTTGGCTTTATTTTGCTTAAGGCAGCCATTTCTGAATCGGCATTTGCTACAATTTTGTAGTTTGGCACAAACCATGCGTTTCCGCAAGCAACCGGATTACGTTGAGCTATGGGCTGTTTTTGCTCGTCGCTCACAATAAAGTACTTTGTGTTCAACATGTTTAACACTTCCATGTTGTTTTTACTGATTTGCATTTCAATTAATTCTTGATAGCGCTTCAACTTCGCACCATGGTAACCACCAATTGATTTATGGAAGTAAGAAGTGCTGGCATCGTTAAAAGTACTTACGGTAGTATTAAATACTCTAAAGTTAGGATCCTTGTCGCTTAAAATTTGCTGATTGGCTTGCGTCATTTCAAAAGGAGAATCAACTAAACTTTTGGAAACGAAATTTTCTTTGTTTAAGTAACGCTTATCTACAACCCACATATCAACCAAAATTAAAAAGCCTAAAGCTCCAATTAATAAGTTTTTATTAAAGTTCTTGATAGCGTATGCAAATACTACTCCGGCACCCAGTAAAATAAAGAAAAAGCTGCGCAATGCATCGGCAGTAAAAATGCTTCTTCTTGCTTCTTCCACACCTGCTAAAAATACATTGATTTGATCCTGGCTCAACTGGCTTTTCTTTAATTGGGCGGTTATGTCCTCGTATTCGCCAACTTTGTAAAAATCCATAAATAGGTTGGGAAGCATATAAAATAACAAGCACAAACCACCGGTTAATCCAAAGGCTATGTAAAACTGATTTCGCTTTTCTTTTAAAATTTGAGGTTGGGTATAAATTTCTTTCACAGCAAGTATTGCCAATAATGGAATACACAATTCAGCAATTACCAATATCATCGATACCGCACGGAATTTATTGTAGCCCGGAAAGTGCTCTAAGAAAAATTCGGTTAATGGCATGAAATTTTTTCCCCATCCTAATAAAATGGAAAATACCGTGGCAGCGAGTAACCACCAACGTAAATTGCTTTTCACAATAAACAATCCCAATACAAATAAAAATACTACCAAGGCTCCGGCATAAACAGGACCAGAAGTAAAAGGTTGATTTCCAAAATATGAATCAACGTTAGCAATGTATTGACGAAATTCGGGATCTACTTTTTCAAGAGCGCTTTTGTTATCGCCAATTGCACCGGAAGAACCACCGTTGAAGTTGGGAATCATTAACGAAAAAGTTTCGCCCTGTCCGTAACTCCAAGCAGTTGCATAATCTTTATCTAATCCGGAGGTTTTATTTTCTTTATCGTGGGTAAGGTCGGAGGTTCCTCGTGTGGTATACTTTCCGTAATCAACCGTTACCCAAAGGTTGGTGATGTTTG
>DGQS01000170.1 GCA_002389785.1 Bacteroidetes bacterium UBA4408 | reverse complement strand
ACCATCAATTGAACGAAGTATTCGACCTCCGGAGCTAACAGCTAATCCAAGCGAAAAAGAAGCACCAGTGCTAAAATCAATGTCAACCACCATATCCGAAGCCGACCATGATGGCGTATTAATTGTTGCTTGTGTGGGTGTTCCTGATGAAAAACGTATCATTCGTTCTCCTTGGAAACAACCGGATCCTCCAACAAATCCTTCCCCATCAGCCGTAAAAAATAAGCCTTGATTGAAACAAAGTGTAGTACTCAAACCAGTCCAATTTAAGCCACCGTCAACTGTTTGGTAAATACCCGAATAAGGACCTACTGTGGCATAACCAATGTTAGCGCTAACAAAATCCAATTTTAAAAAGTCATCTCCTCCGGGTAAAAAAGAAATCCCATTAAAAGGTACAGCATTCCAAGTCAATCCTCCGTCAATTGTTTTAAGTAGTAAACTATCGGCGCCACCAATGTAACCAACTTGCGGGGTAGGAAACTCTATGCAATTTAAATTCTTGGTTGTTGGAACTAAAACTTGTTGCCAGGTTAACATTTGCGCATTGCTAAATGAAACAGAAAGCAGGCAGATTAAAAAAAGTAGCTTTTTCATGATATCAGTTTTTAAGTGAATATTAATTTATGACAAAGCTAGGCTCACTTATTTTATTCGAATTATGAATTTGCGCCATTTACTTATGAATTTCAGCCAGGTGTTTGGTTAACTCACTTGGAGAAAAGCCGGTTTTAGACTTTATAAATGCAGAAAATGAAGCAGGAGAATCAAATCCTAGTTGATAAGAAATCTCCTTGTGAGATGTTTCTTCAAAGACTAATAAACGCTTTGCCTCTAATAGTATTCTATTATGAATTAATTGAAGTGGACTTAAACCGGTGTGCTTTTTAATAGTAGTAGAAAGCTTTTTTTCAGTAACACCAAGCTTTTCAACATAAAACTGAACGCCTTTAGAATTCATGTAATTTACTTCGAGTAATTGATAGAATTCGAATAAAGCATTCTTTTCTACGCTCTTTGTTGAATTAGTATTTAAACAACTGTGCTCTAACACAACTGCAATAAAAGCTTGTAATAGTTGCGTAACAACCGAATTTTTAGCTGCTGCATACTTAGCAATTTTACTACTTAAAATATTCAAGAGCAATTGCAGTTCATCAAATAAATCGCGACGCTTCTCAAAAACAATTGCCGAGTTTTCATGAAAGTTTAATTGCCTTAAAGCTGCTCGCAACTCCGAAGAATTTATACGTTCATCAGTAAATTGAATAACAGTACCCGATGAAGAATTTCTATTCATCAAATGTATTTGCTGAGGACAAATAATATAACAACTGAAATCATGTCCATCATAATTTTTGAAATCGATAAGTTGGTTACAACCACCTTTCTCGATTAACATAATTTCAAAATAAGTATGCCTGTGTTCTCTCTTAAAATCGTAAGGATTGGTGTGGTCGAGTGGCAAGATATTAATCTGCATTAAATCTTTATCAAGCGAGTGAACCGGAAGCAACTCCTTTTTCATAGTATGACTCGATGAATGACTCATGATGCGCTTGCGTTCTTTATATGGATGATTAAATTTAGCTTGCTCTCCGGATTTTCAAATTTACTAAAAACGAGTGATTGATTAGTATTATAACATTGGTGCATACAAACCTAAACACATCCTACCGGAATTTGTTAATGCCAATAAAAATTCGATTACTTGCTTCTATATATTTCTCTGGGATAGTCGAGTATTTTCACCCTTTCACTTTGCAATTCTTTGAGTGCGTCTTTGGCAATCCACACAGCTGTTTTGGTATTCAAAGCCAGTATTTGCTTTGCAACTTCAATTGCCTTTTTGTTTAAATCTTTGTTGCGCTTTCCTATGCTTCGCAATGCCCAATTGACAGCTTTTTTCACATACACTCTTTCATCGCTTGAATGCTTTATTATCAGTGGAAAAAAATTTTCATAGCTCTCATTCGTTGCTTTTTTGTCGGCCAAACAATAGGCTGCGATTATGGCGAATGCGGCTCTTTTTTCAAATTCATTTGCTCTACCTGCCCATTCAATTGCTTTTGAAACTGCAAATTTACTTTTGGCAAAAAGTAGCATACTAAAGCTGTCGCAAATTTCCCAATTTTCAAAAGTTCTTACCCACTTTTCCATTAGGTCTTCGGTTAAATCCTTTGGCTTGTATATTTTACTACATAAAATTCTTGCTTCGTAAATTCCGCTGTCAAAGAGTTGTATAGCTAATTGATTGTTCTTTTTTATTTTTCTTACCAGTTCATTTATGTCCTTTTGAAATATACCCAATGAGTTGTTCGCAACAATTCCGAATTTTTTTTCTTTAAATTCTTTCTTCTCCTTATCGCCTAATTTCTTAAGCTCTGAAACAATTTGCGTATAGGTCATTTCAATTTTTTTTATGAATTTTTTGAAGCAGGCTAATGGTATTTGTTGTTTGAAATTGCCAAGGCATTGCTGAAAGAATAGGCTGTTTAATTTTTATACACCGGTTCAATATCGTCGATTATCCACTGATTACCTACCAACCTTAACTGATATTTGTAATGAAAGTCGGAGGGAAAATGAAGTACTATTTGCATCGAATTACCCTCCCTTTTTACCAGCTCCGTTTTTGCTTTGTTCAATTCCTTTAAGCCGGGATCTTCCTGACTAAACAAAATAAAATCATAATCGAAACCTTCAGGTGGTCCTTCATTGCTGGGATGCTCTTTAAAGTGCTGTTCGCATTTTTTGAAATAATCGCGCCATTTATCTGCATACTTAGTCGAAACCATTTTAGTTTCGGTAAGTGTTGTCAAATATTTTTCGGTTGCAACAAAATTTACTGCATAAAATTTTGAAGCATCTCTTGTTTCGCTAGAATTATAAAGCACTAAGTCATCCATCAAATTATATCTATGCACATCATACCATTTTAAAAAATTGAAAATAGCGGATTCAGGACTTGATACAACTTTAGAAAGTGAATCATTACTTGTTTCAGAATTTACTTCGCCAGATGGCCTTGAACAAGCAATAAATAATGAGACTAGGAATAAAAAACTGAATCTTTTCATAAATTAAATTTATCCTTTTAATATAGCTATGCAAGTAGAAATTGTTTGCGAAATATTGATTTAGTTGCACATTGCCTTCACTCAAAACAGAATTTCTTCTTTTTAATTTCCTTGCTTCAAAACGTAAATAAGTAAAAAACCTAAACTGTTATCTAGTATTCGATTAATTCTACCTGTATTAAATTCAATAGTGTTGGCTGTTCCAAATCCAATATTCGTAGCAACTTGCTGCTCCCAATTGTTCATACCAAATCCGCTTAAAGTATAAAAGTAGGGTTGCTTGTCCTTTTCCCAATTGAGCCAAACTGTTGCACCACCTATTGGTCCTCCTTTGTTAATCATAACTGTTTCGCCCTGGTTTAACACTATTCGAAAATAGCTTCCCGAACTTATTTCCTTTTTTTCATTATTTACCTTGAAAATTATCGATTTATCGCCCTCTTCTTCTTTACCAAAAACATAAACAACATTTTTCTCAAATACCTCCTTTGCTTCCATTAATGAACTATCAGCAGCTCTATAACAATTTACTATCAAGCTTGTTTCTCCGGATGAATCAATATGTGAAAATGACTTAAATGAAAAACAATTCGCCCCTAGCAAGTTTGCTTGTTTGCGAATACTCAAATACAATTTTTCAATAGATGAACTAGCAACCTTTTCCTTCGCTAACAGCGTAGCAACAAATTGAAACTTATTACTATCATTTGAGGCAAGTATAAAATCAAACTTATGCAATTCAGGCGCTATTTCTAAGTGCGACTTTTTTAAAATTTCTATGCTCTGCGAATAGCTAATGAATGTTCCAAAAGTTATAAATACAAAGAGCAGAATTTTCATTGATGCCTGTAAAATATGATCATTAAAAAATACAATAATAAAGTTAACGATATTATCCCGAAACTAGGGTTCAATTAGAAACAATATACTTGGTTAAGTTGCTGTTATAAGCTGGGAATCACACTCTGGCTATTATTTCACCCAATTTTCAATCGACAATCCTTTAATTCGTTTGAAATGATTTGTGCTAATTGACGATTTCACAGGTCCACTTTTCTATCAAAAAGCTTAGTTCTAGGCCTCTTTGTTTGACTCACAAAATCATTATAATCCTTACTACTCATGTCACTAAATACACTTCCAAAAGAAAGGATGTTCTTTCTTAAAGGTTCTGTCTGCATTGATGCGGGTTTAAGTGAATGAACGCATTGTTAAAGTTCTACAAGTACATTAACCGGAATATCCTAAATTCTTTTCAAAATTGCATTTAGTATCATTGTCTTCTTATTAATTTTAACCAAAGATAATTTAAAATAGGATCGATGATGAGCAAGAGGTTTCAATGTTATTGCAAGATTGCTGGAATTCAAAATAGCCAATACCACCAACATGCTGCGGTTTAGCGCATTGTATTCTTTTCTATTGTTACGAATTTATAGTCTGTAAAATTGACCTGGTGATTAGTAAGACTATCAACATGAAAGTGTTCTCTTTTTAAAATAAATTGATTTTCATTCATCCACTTTACATCTGTCGGTCCCCAAGTAGTTTCTTTGATAAATTCCGTTTGTAAACTGTCCGAATTTACTGAGTATAATTCAAGTCCATTAAAACTATAGCCTGCTTCCAAATCTGAATTTATGGAAATTATTTTTTTGCCATCTTTTGAAATATATGGTAACCCGTTAATGTATTTCTGAACACCATTTTTCCGGTTAACAAGCATCCAGCAATTTCCTTCACCAAATTGAACTCTTAGTAAATAATAGTCAATGATTTCAAAATAATGCTCAAAGTTATAACCTTCGTCCTTTTTGTCATCCCAAATTGGGAAAGTCAAGGTTTTGTTGTTCGAAAGTTTTAAAACTAATGTTGTGTCAGTCGTAAAAAAATTGTCACAAAACCTGCGACTTAGATAGGATTGAATTTTTGCAGCTCTGTTATGCCAATTTCCAATTGTATCAGTTAATTGAATCCGATAATTTAAATCCCCATAAATGTCTGTAGTTGCAAAACTGTCTGCATTTGCAAATGTTAAGACATAGCTATCAGTCATAAGTGTGTCAACAGGCAAAACAGCAGAAAGGCTGTCTGAACCTTTATAGTTTCCCTGTCCGCACGATGCAAACAGTATGATTGTCAATATGTAGATTGCTTGTTTCAGTTTATTTGTTGTGTGAAACTTGAGGCTAACGCTTTACAGCTATATTAAGGGCGTGACTTTTACCACAAAAATTGTTTTGAAAAAAGAATGTTTCATTTATTACAAAACTGACTTTGAAACAGGAAACACCGCCATTTGGGTAGGTGTTGTAATATCCGCAGACTATGTCACTTTGTATCATTACTGATTGAATTTATGCTTACTTCTCCGTTTTGATTTATATTAATTTTGAATTTTTCATCTAAGTTGCATCCGTCATCATAGCAATAACCTTCATAAATTTTAATTTCATTTTTGTCGATAAAAAAATAGCGCAAAATAGTCTGGGATTCTCCTCCAAGGTCATCAGCGTATATGTTTAATAATTTTCCCTTTTTCGTTTTCGGATCTAGAAGTAGTAAATTTCCATAACGTTCATATGAATAATAACACTCATACATACTGATGTTCGGCAAACGATACCTGCAACTGTCAGTTGATTTTAGTAATAAGGTATCTATGTTATTCGCACTTTTATAGCTGTCTCCTACTTTTAATATTTCCAAACTTTGATATCTTGGCGATTCTATTGTTTTAGCTAAATTGATGGTTGCGAAACATTGTTCAATATCATCAAATTCTTTTCCGTTCGGTTTTTTGAGTTGGCCATAATTCTCTAAATCCCCTTCCCAATGCTTAGGATATTTATATTTAGTCAGGTCAACACAACCAAATGGAAAATTTGCATTAATCTTGATTTTACTTGTATCCTGCTGTGCTATTGTATTAACCTTACTTGCAGATGTATCAACAGAATTTGAATAGTCCACAGTTTTATTAGTGCAAGACCATATTGTAGCGCTGAAAATAAATAGGTGCAAAAAATTTTTCATTCAGTTATTTATCAGTTTGTCTTTTTCAATTGTAGAAAATATGCGCATCCCCTCTCAAAAACTTTATAAAATAAAATGTGTTGGTAAGCTTATGAAGCTTTCTGCTTGAGTTCGAAATTAAAAGCTTAGTTAATTACAACCGGCAAATTGGATAATAAAAAGTTTCCAATCAAAAAACAATCCAACAACCTTCACTTATAAATCCCCAAATACATATCCTCACCTTGTCGCTTATAGCCTCGGTACATTCCTTCTGAATTAAATACCAGGGATATATTTCCTGCTTTGTCCAATGCAATCAAACCGCCTTCTCCACCTAATTTAACCAGCTTATCGTTCACCACTTTTTCGCAGGCTTGTGCTAAGGTTAAACCCTTGTACTCAACCAAACATGCCACATCGTAGGCAACAACCGCACGTATAAAAAATTCTCCATGCCCCGTGCACGATACCGCACAACTGGCATTGTTAGCATAGGTACCTGCTCCAATCATAGGGCTATCTCCTACCCTTCCAAACTTTTTATTGGTCATGCCTCCTGTGGAAGTTGCAGCTGCGATATTTCCGTGCACATCCAAAGCAACAGCTCCAACAGTTCCAAATTTTTTATCGCTGTGGTCGAGCTGCATTTTATCGCTGTTGCGTATTTCGGCCAATTGCTCAAAACGTTGTTGTGTAAAAAAATAATCATCGTGCATTTGCTGCACATTCAACTTGCGGGCAAGCTCCATAGCTCCTGCTCCACTTAAAAAAACATGCTCGGTTTTTTCCATCACCATACGTGCAAACGATACCGGATTTTTTACCTTGTCGATTCCCGCAACTGCTCCGGCCATTAAATTTTTTCCATCCATGATGGAAGCATCCATTTCGTGCTTTCCATCGTGCGTAAATACCGAACCTTTGCCAGCATTAAATAATTCATTGTCCTCCAAACTACGCACAGCCATTTCAACTGCATCCAGCGCTGAACCTTGGGCTTCAAGCACCTTTTCGCCGGCAAGTAGAGCAGCTTGCAACGCATTTTTGTAAGCAGCCTCCTTCTCGTCGGTCATGCTCGATTTTAATATGGTTCCTGCTCCTCCGTGTATTGCTATGGCATGTTGCTTCATTTTGATTTGGGATTTAAATGTTTTATGTTTAGTGACAAATTTAAGAACTAATTCCATGCACATAGATTTACGCAGCGATACCGCTACACGACCTACTCCCGGAATGTTACAAGCCATGATGAACGCCAAAGTTGGCGACGATGTTTTTGGCGAAGACCCTAGCATTATTGAACTACAAAACAAAACCGCCGAGCTGTTTGGAATGGAAGCAGGACTGTTTTGTCCATCAGGCACCATGACCAACCAAATTGCCATTAAAACACATACCCAACCCGGCGATGAATTAATTTGCGATAGCAATGCACACATTTACAATTACGAGGGTGGTGGCATTGCATTTAATTCGGGAGTGCAAGCAAAACTCTTGACGGGCGATCGAGGACGAATTACTGCCGAACAAATTGCCGAACAAATAAATCCGGGTTTCGATTGGTTGGCTAAAACTAGTTTGGTCAACATCGAAAATACTTCTAACCGAAGCGGTGGCAGTGTTTATGATCTTGAAGAAATAAAAAAAATAGCTGCCTTGTGCAAACAACAAAAGCTAAAATTTCACCTCGACGGTGCACGCATTTTTAATGCACTTATCGAAACAAAAGGCCCTGAAAATTTAACGGGAATGGATAAAATAAATTTCCTTGCCAAAGAAAATGGAAAGTGCTTCGATTCAATTTCGGTTTGCTTTTCGAAAGGATTAGGAACTCCAGTTGGCTCAGTTTTGTTAGGTACTAGCGAATTTATTAATCGCGCACGCCGTATTCGTAAAGTGTTTGGTGGAGGCATGCGTCAAGCCGGTTTTTTGGCTGCTGCCGGAACCTACGCACTCGAACACCATATTTTACGCCTCAAAGAAGATCATCGCAGAGCTGCCATTCTAGCGAGCGAATTAAACCAATTACCCTATGTTGATTGAATGCTTCCTGCCGATACTAACATCGTTATATTTACATTAAACGATTCCATCAGTGCCGATAACTTTGTAGCAACCTTGAAACAAAACAACATCGTGTGTTCCGGCTTCGGGAAACAAAAAATTCGCTTTGTAACGCATCTTGATTTTACTGACGAAATGTTGGAACAAACCATACATGTGCTGAAAAAAATTACCAAATAATTCCTACGCAATACTATTTTGATATTGCATTAAAAATTGTATTTTTCACTCATTAAAACTTAAATACAGGCTTATGGCATACACTTTTTATCCTTCCGAAGTGATTGACATCATTGATGAAACACCCAATGTAAAACGCTTCTTTTTTAAAGTTCCCGAATTTGAAACTTTTGACTTTTATGCCGGGCAATTTGTAATGATGGATTTACCTCTCAACTCAAAAGTAAATACACGTGCCTATTCCATTGCTTCAGCGCCTAATAACAGCAATACTTTTGAATTGATTATTGTTTTAAAAGAAGATGGCTTGGGCACCAATTACCTATGGAAAAATATTCGTGTTGGTTCACAAATTCCTGTTACCAAGGCGCTCGGCAAATTTATGGGGCCACGCCCTGCAAGTTTTGATACCGATTTGTGTTTTGTATGCACCGGTACCGGTATAGCTCCCTTTCGTTCGATTATTCAAGATATCATTAACCACAATATTCCACATAAAAACATCAACCTCATTTTTGGTTGCCGCTTTCAACACGACATTACCTATCGCAAAGAATTTGAAGCCTTGCAAAACACCTTGCCTGGTTTTAATTACATTCCAATTTTATCGCGCACAGGCGACGAAAGCTGGCATGGCGAAACAGGATATGTGCACCGGGTATATCAAAAATTATATGCCGATGCTACGCCCTGCACCTTTTACCTCTGTGGTTGGAAAGTAATGATTATGGAAGCCCGTCAGAATATAATAGACATGGGCTACGATAAAAAACAAGTTAAATTTGAATTATACGATTAGTATAAGCGTGCTACAACCATGACAAAATCACGCTTAGAAGCATTTAGCGATGGAGTTATTGCCATCATTATTACCATTATGGTGCTTGAATTAAAAACACCTCACGGTACTAGTTGGCAAGCGTTTGAGCCGGTATTTCCAGTATTCCTAAGTTATGTTTTCAGTTTTATTTTTATCGGAATTTATTGGGGAAACCACCATCATTTGCTGCATACCATAACACATGTAAACAGCAAAATTATTTGGAGTAATTTGCATTTACTTTTTTGGCTTTCACTAATTCCTTTTGCAACAGCATATATGGGCGAAAATCATTTTCACCACATTACAGTTGCGATGTATGCTGCACTGGCTGCCGTTTGTGGTCTGGCTTACTACCTCTTACTAAAAGTAATATCAGATGGTCACAAAGAAGGAAGCGAACTTTTACTTCCGTTAAAAAAGCAAGAAAAAAAAGGAAAACTTTCGCTCGTACTTTACTTGTTTGCAATACCAATGGCAATTGTGCATGCCTATTTAGCAACGGCAATTATAGCCTGTGTAACGTTAATATGGTGGATTCCCGATAAAAACATTGAAAAAACACTGGAGTAAATTAAAGCACCAATATTGGTTAACAGCATTCACTTACTAGATGAAATATGCCTAACATCATTTCACTTTATAAAAATTCATTTAGTGCTATTCAAAAAAATATTTGGATTCTTAGCATTGCCATGTTCATTAACCGCTGTGGTTCAATGGTATTGCTTTTTGCGTCTTTGTACCTGACAAATCAATTGCACTTTACCATCGCCGAAGCAGGTATAGTTATGAGCTTTTACGGTATTGGCAGTGTACTTGGTTCCTATGCCGGAGGATGGCTTACCGATCGGTACCACTTTTTTAATATCCTGATTTTATCGCTCCTCTGCAGCGGAAGCATTTTGCTAATGCTCATATTTGCATCCAGTCCCTTCAGTGTTACCTGCATAATTTTCGGCTATGCTTTTACAGCCGATATATTTCGACCTGCCAACTCCAAAGCTATTGCGGTTTACAGTACGCCTGAAAATCGCACCCGCTCTGTTTCTTTGGTTCGTTTAGCCATAAATTTAGGTTTTTCGGTTGGGCCAGCAATGGGCGGATTTGTTGCCCTGTATTTAGGTTATAAATGGCTCTTTGTTATCGATGCATGCACCGGATTTTTAGCAGCTGCCATGTTGTATTTTTATTTGCCCCGAGAAGCTGAAACGAAACAACAAACTGAAGCTACTTCCAACAAACTCGAAAAAAGCAATTCAGCCTACCGCGATGTTCGATACCTTGTTTTTATTTTAATGGTT
>DGQS01000169.1 GCA_002389785.1 Bacteroidetes bacterium UBA4408 | reverse complement strand
AAACGGAACACCGCGAAACGAAGTAAAATTTACGTACTGTGCCAATGGAACCAAATTGTTTATAACCGAAAGCGGCATTTATTATCAGTTTATGCAAGTTGGGGAGAAAGGTAAAATGGAGCTTCACAAACTGGAAATGAGTTTAGTAAACTCAAAAAAGCCGAGTGACGTTTTCAAAGAGAATAAAAGCGAATACTATGAAAATTATTTTTTATCGGGACACAAGGTAAATGATGTGCATGGGTATACTAAACTTATTTTTAAAAATGTTTATCCCAAAATTGATTGGGTTATTTATACCAAAAATAATATCGTAGAGTATGATTTTGTTTTGCATCCAGGTGCTAATCCAAAGCTGATTCAATTAAACTATTCACATGCCGATAAATTGGAATTAAATGAAAACGGCGAATTAGTTGTTTCAACTCATCTCGGTAAATTGGTTGAAGGTAAGCCGATGTGCACTAGTGTTGAAAATAATTCGACTGTTACATCTCAATTCGTATTGAAAAATTCTACACTAAGTTTTCAATTGGGTAATTATAATTCGGCATCCACTTTAATAATTGACCCTACTTTAGTTTGGAGCCGCTATGTTGGCGGAAACTTAAACGAGTCTATAACAAAAGTTACTGAAAACATGGCATTTGGGTATACTTCCAGTTTATTTGGTATTGCCACGAGTGGCGGTTATCAAACTTTTTTAGGTGGATCAAAAGATGCATTCTATAGCTATTTTGATAACAGCGGCACCATTGTGTATTCTACTTATTTTGGTGGTTTAGGAGATGAGGAAGCACTGTCCGGACAATTTGTTTCAGATGGAGTTCAATCGAAAGCTGTAATGGTGGGTAGTACAAATAGTGCACAAGGAATTACTCCAAATGGTGCATTGTCAGATACAACGTTAGATGGATTGTCGGATGGTTTTATTGCAGTTTTTAATACGAATGGAACTTTTCAATACAGCTCTTACTTCGGTGGTAACGATGTTGATTATATTAGTGATGTTAAACTTTCAGGTGCAACGAATGATTGGACACAATTGTTAGTTTGTGGTGTTACTTCGAGCTCATCCGGATTTTTAACTTCTACTTCTTATCAAGGTGCAAATGATGCTTTTGTTGCAAAATTAGACTTAACGGGTGGCATGCTTGTTACCAATGGATTTAGCTATTATGGAGGATCCGATCAGGAACTGGCAAGTACAATTTGTTTAGGAAAAAATAATACCTACTTTTTATCAGGCAATACAGCCAGCAGCTCAAACATCGCAACAACTGGAGCTTTTGATGTGACTTTAGGAGGAATTGATGATGATTATGTTGCTTGCTTCAACAGTGATTTAACAGTAAAATGGGCAAGTTATTATGGTGGAACACCAACTGTGAGCAATCCTACTGCAAGCGAAAAAACCGGAGGAGCCAACAATGGAGCATATTGTGCGATTGATACTGCCGGAAATATTTATTTGCTAGGAAACACAACTTCCGGTGGATTAGCAACAAGTGGTAGTTATGCTACTTCAATAAGTGGTTTAGAAGATTGGTTTTTGGTAAAATTTGATAGTTTGGGAAATCGAGTTTGGGCAAGTTATTTTGGTGGTTTTTTAAGCGATATTGCCACCTGTATTTCTATTAACACTTCAAATTTAATTGTGGTTGGAGGATATAGTAACAGTCCATTCATGGATATTAACGGAGTTGGATTTGTTGGGGCAAATCACAATAACAACGATATTGATGCTGTAGTTGCTGAGTTTACAACAAATGGCCAGTTTCAATGGTCATCCCCATTAGGGACTTCACAAGGAACAGAAACATTTAATTCTGTATCATTCACCGGAAATAATTTAATTGCAGGAGGTAGTACCAACAGCGCTTTTGGAATGGCCTACAATTCATCAAGTACTTTCAATGGCAACAGCGATGTTTTGTTAGCACGTTTTAATGACCGTGTGATACTTACTTTACCCATAAGCAACACATCCATTTGCCCGGGCGATAGTGTTATGGTGCCTTTTAACACCATTGGGAATTTCCCTCAAGGTACAATTTTCAGAGCATTATTGTATACCAATTTTTCAACTACCAACCCCGAAATTTTGGGAACAACGATGGCGAGTTCAGGAATAATTCACGGATATATTCCACTTACTGTGGGGGCTTCTTTTTCAGGAAATTCAATTCGTGTTGTTTCTAATTTGCCAAACAATCCACCTATTTCATCTACCACTCAAACAGTAGGGGCAATTGGTGCTTTGCCAAATGCACATATTCAAGCGTTAACATCAACAAATATTTGTAATGGGAGTACCGTTGTACTCAAATCCCCTTCTAATACTAATATCGTTTTTCGTCAATGGCAACAATACAAAAATGGCAATTGGAGTAGCATTCCGGGTGCCAACTCAATCAGTTATACTGCCGATTCTGCAGGAACTTATCGAGTAATTACCACAAGTGTTACCGGTTGCGATTCCATCAGTAACAGCATTAATGTACTTGTGTTACCCACACCGCTTGCAAGTATTTCGGCTAGCAGCCAGTTGTTTTGTATTGGAGATAACTTGGTATTACATGCGAATACAGGAGCTGGTTATACTTATCAATGGTTTGTAAACAATCAAATAATTTCCGGTGCAAACAGCGATTCTTTAGTTGTAAATGCAAGTGCAGTTTATAAGGTTATCGTTACAAACAGCGCAGGATGCAGTACCGAAAGCGTTGGCTTTGCCGTGAGCGGATTTTTGAAGCCTCCTGCTTTTATCAATGCAAACGGTAGTTTGGAAATTTGTAATGGACAAAGTGTAACACTTACTGCCAATAGTTCCGCGGGCGTTATTTATCAATGGTACAGAAATGATACACTTTTGCAGGGCGCAACTGCTCAATTTTATTCGGCAAATAAAGCAGGAAATTATTTTGTTAAAGAGTTGAACATTAATAATTGCGATAGTACTAGTAATATGCTTCATGTTGAAGTTTATGCTTATCCTCAACCACAAATTGTGTTGTCAGGCTCACCCTATACTTGTTTGTCATCAACCAGTACTTTATCACTTTCATCAACTCCAGATTTCACTTATTTATGGTTAAAAAATGGAAGTTCAACAGGAAACACAGATACATTTTTTGTAGCAAGCGGAACCACCAGCGATACCTATTCTGTGCTGGTTACCAATCATGGTATTTGTAGCGACACCAGTAACCGTATAGTAATAAATCCGGCTCCTCCACTTGCTCAAATTTGTTATGCTAGTGTCGATTCTAATTCCATGTATAATTTAATCTACTTTGAAAAGCCTGCTAACAATTTCATTAAACGCTATGTGTTTTTGCGTGAAACAGCAGGAAATCAATTTACGGCGGTCGATTCGATGGATGCTTCAGCACCTGGATTTTTCAGAGATACAGTGTCAAATCCGAATAACCAGGCTTGGAGTTATTTGTTGCAAAGTGTAGATAGTTGTGATCATCGAAGTACAATGCCTGTTTCAGACAAGCATACCTGTTTGTTTTTGCAAACCAACTATAATTTAGGAGCCGGTATTACAAATTTATCCTGGAATCCGTATGAAGGTGTAAATGTTACGGGAGCATATTATGTAGTTTTGCGTGCGAATACACCTATTTCCCAATTTGATTCCATTGGTTTTGTTTCTTTTACCTCACCCACCATTTTTAGCGACAATGCAACTGATTTATATCCCACCGCTTTGTATAAAATTGAAATGAAATGGTTTTCACCTTGTTCTCCATCTCAAAAATTGCTATCAGGAATTAACACCTCAAAATCAAACATCAAAAACAGAACTAACACTGTTGGTATATCCAATGCAAAAGATGATCTTGCTTCTCAAATTTATTTATTTCCCAATCCAACCGATAACCAAGTAACAATATCCCTTTCCAAAGGAATCAGGATAAGTACTGTATCAATACTTGATATTTTAGGAAAGGAATTAATGATCAGAAATGAACAGGATTTAATCAAGAATAATTATACACTTGATTTGTCAGAATTCAGTTCGGGAATTTATCATATGAACATTGTTGGGGATAATTTTAGGGAAACAAAAAAATTAGTTGTAAAAAAATAATTGCAAACTATTCTGAACGAAGTTAGTTGGCAAAATCGAACACGATTTATAAGTAAAAAAACATGAAAAAAGTAGTTTGGTTAAGTGCATGTATTTCCTTTTTTATTACGGCACAAGCACAGCAGTTGGTTAGCAGCTTAAATAATAATGCGAACCACCAGCAATTGCTATTTGTTGAAAATAGAGGGCAAGTAATAGATATGGATGGGCAAGCAAAGCCCGATGTTTTATACACCACCGAAAGTAACGGCGTTAAAGTATATATCAGCAAGGGAGCAATTTATTATCAATGGAAAAAAAGGAATAGTCAAAAACAAGCATTCAATGAAAAACACATTGCCCGATCAAATCCATCAAATGAGGCAGAAATCTTTCGATTGGACATGTACCTTGAAAATTCAAACACTGCTGCAAAAGTAATTGCCGGGCAGGAAAGTGAGTATTACGAAAATTTTTATTTAGCGAATTGCCCACAAGGTATTACCAATGTTCCCACATTTTCGCGATTGACTTTTCAAAATGTTTATCCGCAAATTGACTGGGTACTTTATAGTAAGAATGGGAAAATGGAGTATGATTTTATAGTTCATCCCGGAGGAAATCCAACTCAAATTAGTATTCGCTACAAACATGCAGGTTCTATTCAGACGAATAAAAAAGGTGACCTCAATATTGTGACACAATTAGGCGAATTAACTGAAGTTTCTCCCATCAGTTATATATCCGAAACAGGAAAAAGTATAAAAAGTAATTTTAAAGTAACTGCAAATCTAGTAAAGTTTATACTCGATAATTATGACCCAACCCAAACACTCGTCATTGACCCAACGCTGCAATGGTCGAGTTATTATGGAGGTACAGGAACTGATTATGGGTATGGGTGCAGCACCGATACTAGCGGAAATATTTTTATGAGTGGTGAAACCGATAGCAACAATGGTATTGCCAGTGTGGGTGGATTTCAAACTACTCATGCTTCAGCTAGCGATGCATTTGTTGTAAAGTTTAATGCTGCAGGTGCGCGACAGTGGGCTACTTATTATGGTGGTAATGATACGGATATTGGACAAGGTTGTGCTGCCGATGCAGGAGGAAATGTTTATGTTTCAGGATTTACCTCAAGTGTTTCTGGAATGGCATCCGGTGGGTTTCAAAACAGTTTTATCGGTGGACAATACGACTGTTTTTTAGCAAAATTTAATGCTGCAGGTGCTCGTGTTTGGGCAACGTATTATGGAGGTTTTGGCGATGACGTTGCCAATAATTGCGCAATCGATAATTCGAATAATATTTATTTATGTGGTTCTACGAATAGTTCTACAGGGCTAGCTACTCCTAATTCCTATCAGGCTTCCGCACCTTCTGCTACCATAGATGGGTTTTTAGCAAAGTTCAATTCATCAGGTGCTCGAATTTGGGGAACTTATTTTGGTGATGGTGGAGATGACCGCGCTTATTCGTGTACATCGGATGCATTGGGGAACGTGTTTTTGTGTGGAAGTACCAGTGGTTTAGGACAACAAATTTCAGGCGGTTTTCAAAGCACATTTGGTGGACTTACGGATGCGTTTATTGTAAAATTTACTGGAAGTGGAACATTTCAGTGGAGCTCATATTATGGCGATATTGATACGGATATTGCATTTGATGTGGCGGTTGATTATAACAACAATGTTTTTTTGTGTGGACAAACAAATAGTAGTTTTTCAATCGCATCTTCAGGATTTCAAAATTCATTTGGAGGGGGTCCACTTGATGCCTTTGTAGCAAAGTTTGATCCTGCCGGAAATCGGTTGTGGGGAACTTATTATGGATCTGGTGGTAACGATTATGCAATTACGTGCAGCAGCGATTCAAAAGGAAATGTATTTATTGCCGGTGAAACTTCAAGTACATCAGGTATCGCGTCAAATGCAGTTCAAACTTCTTTTGGTGGAGGTGCCGGTGATATTTTAATTGCCGGATTTAATGCACTTGGACAGAGAATTTTTGGAACTTATTTGGGAGGAAATTTGGAAGAGTATGCGAATGCAATTACACTCGACAAAAACAACGACATTGTTTTTTGTGGCACAACGCAAAGTACTACCGGAATTGCTACTAATGGTTTTCAAAATACATTTGGAGGTGGTACTTGGGATGGAGTTATCGCTAAGATTGATGGTCCATGCAATGCAGTTACTGCAGCTATTTCTTATAACGGAACAGCTTATGCCTGTGCCAATCATCCAGAATTATTAAGTGCTTTAAGCGGCACAGGTTTTTCGTATCAATGGTTTTACGAAGGTTCAGCAATAGCAGGAGCAACAGCTGCATCTTATTCGGCTACTCAGGGTGGAAATTATTTCTATCTGGTAACCAGCCTTGCAGGTTGTAGAGATAGTAGCGCTGTGCTTTTTATTGATTCTATTCCACCGGCTGTTCAATTGTGTATTTGCACAGTTGATAGTTTATCAAAATACAATGTGCTTGTTTGGGAAAAACCGGTGACCGATGTAATCGATAGTTTTAGAATTTATAGAGAGGATATAACCAATGTTTTTTCATACGTAAAATCAGTTAGCTATAACCAACTAAGTTTATTTGTTGATTCAAATTTATTATATGCCAATCCCAATGTTACTTCAAAGTTATACAAACTGTCGGCCATAGATGCTTGTGGAACCGAAAGTGCAAAAAGCGATTTTCATCATACCATTAAATTAAACGACCAAAGCAATGGTAATTTTGATTGGAATTTTTATCAAATACAAAATCAAACTACGCCGGTTTTACAATATTTGTTACTACGCGATAGCATTAGCTCGGGCGTTTGGCGAACCATTGCTATTACTTCCGGAAATGTGAATCAAATAAGCGATCCGGATTACAATTTGTTTCCCAATGCAAGTTATCGATTAGTAACGAATATGGGTGGTTTAAGTTGTACTCCAACACTGCGTACATTAACAGGAATCAATACATCAAAAAGTAATATTAAAAACAAGGCTGTTGGTATAACCGAAAATAAATTAACAAGCGGTAACTTAATATTAACACCTAATCCAGCTAGTAAAAGTGTTTTATTAAAAAGCACTAATCAGGTTGGTGTAAATTCGGTTCAAATTTTTGATAAGCTGGGAAATGTAGTTTTTACTAAAATATTTTCTGCTGAAGGTGTAACCGAATATAAACTTGATATTGCGGAATTAGCTTCTGCGATTTATGTTGTTGTGGTGAAAGGTGAGAATTTTACACTAAACAAAAAATTAGTAGTCGTGCAATAATTTTTTATACTTAGAATGACGCAAGATCTTTTGAATTAACCTTAATTGCAAAGCTATTTGTTCCTGCAGTTTCTATAAAACGTTTGTCCTTTTAGGATTTTCAGCACTGCCCGAACAAATAAATTCGAAAAACTAAAGTGATTAATTTTCTCGAAGAAAGGTTATAAAATCTGTCGAAGGCAATTGCTCTTTTCCAAGTTGCCGAAGCATGGTAATTAACTGACCTCGGTGATAGGTTGAATGATTCATGCAATGGATAACAATATCACCCATTCGGTTATTAAATACTTTTTGTTGCAGGTTTGTGTAGCTGCTCAATTCATCAAAATAGGCATCCGATTTATTTTCCATCAGCACTTGCCAGTCGAGGGAGCAATTAACAAATGCATCGATAGCGCTATTCTTTGAATAGGCTTTACTTGGAAAAGTAGTAATTGGAATTCCATTTATTCGGTTGAGCCATATAAACTCAGCATCCCAAATATGCAGCACTGTTTTTTGAATAGAGGAAAAACTACTAATTATTTCTTGTTGAAGTTCATCAGTAGTGAGTGTGCATAAAATCTCAGCCACTTTAGTATTGGCCCAAACATTATATTTTACTAGTTGTTGTATATAATTAGCCGTTTTCATTTTTTTTGGTCAAAGTTAAAACTAATTGATTGCATCAAAATAATGTATTTTTGAAATTATATATGGCAATACAAGGAATTAAAAGTACCGTAAAAGATAAAGTAATTTTAGGAATCGATCCCGGCACAACAATTATGGGATATGGAATTGTGCACAGTACCGGTACTAAAATTTCATTGCTGGCTATGGGTGTTTTGCACCTCAATAAATACGATGATCATCCTTTGCGATTGAAGAAAATATTTGAACGTACTTTAGGCTTGATAGAAGAATACAAGCCGGATGAAATGGCTGTGGAGGCTCCGTTTTTTGGTAAAAATGTGCAATCGATGCTGAAGTTGGGACGAGCACAAGGAGTTGCTATTGCAGCGGCTATGTATCGTGATATTCCCATTTTCGAGTATTCTCCAAAAAAAATTAAACAATCAATTACAGGCAATGGTAATGCTGCAAAGGAGCAAGTGGCAGCCATGTTGCAAAACATGTTAAAGATTCAGCAACTGCCCGATGATTTAGATGCAACCGATGGACTAGCAGCTGCTGTTTGTCATACCTTCCAAAACAATTCAACTATTGGCGATAAAAAATATTCGGGTTGGGATGCTTTTATTAAAGATAATGCGAAACGAGTGAAGTAAACAATTCTTATTTCAATTTCCCTTCCAACGAAATATTTTCATCGTTCGGTTCATAAGGCAAATAGGTAATAATAAACTGAAACATCTCATCGGTAGTGCGCATACTTCCATCGCGCTCTGAAATGGTACGTGGAGGGTGAAATGGATTGAGCGGATTTTGTGAGGTATTATCAAAAGTACCATACACGTAAATAGTAGAACCTTCCGGAATTTTTACCATTTTTTTGAAGGTGTAAAAATATTGCCAACGAAAATCCCATTTATTTATTTTAATAAGTGGAATGGTATCACCAGCAGGCGCAATAGCAAAGGCCCAGAATTTTTTTCCTAACAAATGCATGTGCGGATTAATTGTGAGTAAGGATATACTCGTACCCACGTAATAGCTCGTTAAAAAAGTTTTCACTGAATCTGGCGGAATAATGAGTGGTGGAACTATTGGCGATACTCCCAAAGTTCCCATTTGTAATTCTAAAGTTGGTCGCTTTAATGGACCGGGTCCAAAAAAAATGTTAAGTTGAGATTGGTCACTGGTGTCGATTGGGGATGGTCCGTAATGTATGTCCTTAAAGAAAAAAGCTCCTTTGCGCGACATAAAAAATCCGCCAATTCCTTCAGGATATAAATTAGGCAAAACTCCGGGTAAAAAATTAGTTACCGATAATTTCATAATAGGGTAGGATCCATCGTCATTGGCTAATTTCATTTTTTCGTAGGCGTCTTTAACTGTTGGGAATTCTGCAACATCAACTACCTTTTCTCCATCAAAAACATTTTTCTTTTTATCAAATTCATAGCGCAACATTTCTCCATTCATGTGATGCAATAATTTGCTATTTCCCGGAATAAATTCAATGGCTCGTATAAATGTATCTCGCTGAATTTCGTAAGGAAGTTTCATTAATAAAAAGCGATCCAAATTATCGCCTTTGATTTTGTAGGGTTTGTCCATTTTAATAACCAAGTCTGGAATACCCAATTGTGAACCGTTTGAAAATACAGGAGTTGCAGGCAGTTCAGAACTATCACCCATAACGCATCCTTCTTTCACCCACTTGTCAATTAGTTCAATCTCATGATTGCTCAATATTTTTTCATCCACAAAATGACTGTAACTTGCATCTGCAGGCCAAGGAGGCATGTATCGATTTGCAGTAACGGTAGCAATCATTTTAGCGCGTTTGGCAACATCTCTATAACTCAGTAAGGGAAAGGGACCAACCGAATTTTTTTGATGACAGGGTGAACAATTTTTGTAAATTATTGGAGCAATGTCTTTTGCAAAAGTAATTTCTTTCGATTTTTCATTAGTTGTACTACAGGCCTGAATAAACAAGACTGATGCAATGAAAAAGACGATTACCCGAATTCTTTTGAGAGTAAAAGTGAGAATGGATTTCAAGTTATGAGCTACTTTAAAATTTATTTATTCAGAGGTAAAGATATTTCTTTCAAAAAGTATTTTGCAACAAATTGACGAATATCAGCGAGTGCATTAAAAAATCGTTTCATTTTCTAACTTTGAAACTGAATATAATGGTATCAATGCAGGAATGAATAGTTACACAGCATCAACTACAACTACTGAGAAATTCACTAAAACCATCGACAGTGAAGAATTAATTCGTAGCAAGAATCCAAAGCTTTTAAAGTTTCTTCCTCGTTTTCTTCTCAATTATATTAAACGAATTATACACGAAGACGAAATAAACGCTTTTTTATTCGAACATCGTGACGATGACGGATTTGCATTTTCAACCGCAGTTGTAAATTATTTTAATGTTCAGGTTCAAATTAAAGGACTTGAGAATATACCCAAAAGTGGAGGTGCCGTTTTTGCTTCCAATCATCCTTTGGGTGGCTTTGATGCCATGGTAATTTTAGATTCAATACACCATGTACGGAGCGATGTAAAGTTTATAGTAAACGACATTTTGCTGCATTTAAAAAACTTGAAACCGCTTTTTGTAGGTGTAAATAAACACGGTAAAAATTCAGTAAAAATGCTCAACGATATTGATGAGGCCTATGCATCGGAGCAAGCAATTTTTATTTATCCAGCAGGATTGGTTTCTCGAAAAAATGATGCAGGTGAAATTGTAGATTTAGAATGGAAAAAAAGTTTTATAACCAAAGCTAAAAAGCACCAACGAAATATTGTTCCATTGTTTGTAAGCGGAAAAAATTCAAATCGTTTTTACAACCTGGCTCGATGGCGAACTAAACTGGGAATAAAAGCAAATATTGAAATGTTTTTTTTAGCCGATGAAATGTTTCGGCAACGAAATAAAACAATTACTGTTATCTTTGGAAAGCCCATTCCGTTTGCCACTTTTACTTCTGAAAAGAGCGACTTGGAATGGGCACAAGAAGTTAAAAAAGAAGTTTACCAATTAGCCCAAACAAAAAGTAATTCATAAACTATGCAGCCAATTATTTCTCCCGTTGATGTTGCGCTTATTGAAGCCGAACTTACTGAAGAAAAGTTTGTGCGAAATACAAACAATGGAAAAAATTTGATTTATAGTGTTACTTACCACAATTCCCCAAACCTAGTGCGTGAAATAGCGCGTTTGCGTGAAGTAACTTTTCGCAAGGCCGGCGGAGGTACAGGTAAAGAGATGGACATGGATAGTTTTGATACGCGTCCTAATCCTTATAAACAATTGGTGGTATGGAATCCTGAATACAAGGAAGTGGTTGGTGGTTACCGATACATGCGATGTGGTGATGCCGATCGTGACCAAAATGGGAACTTGCAATTGGCTACCAGTGGTTTGTTTGATTTATCAGCCAAGTTTGTAAATGAAATTTTGCCGGTAACTATTGAACTGGGGCGCTCCTTTGTTCAACCGAATTTTCAGCCAACAGCAGGTAATCGCAAAGGCTTGTTTTCACTTGATAATATTTGGGACGGATTAGGGGCTATTACAGTCGACAATCCGGATATAAAATATTTTTACGGAAAGGTAACCATGTACCGCCATTATAATGTACAAGCAAGAGATATGATTTTGTATTTCTTAAAAAATTACTTTCCCGATCCCGATAATTTGCTCCGCCCCAAGCAACCTTTGCCAATAACAAGTGATGTAAATTATTTGGAATCACTTTTTAAAGGACTTGATTACAAAGAAGGATACAAAGTATTAAAGCATGAAGTGGGTGAATTAAATGAACACATACCACCATTAGTGAATACCTACATGAATTTATCGCCTACCATGAAAAGTTTTGGAACTGCCCTCAACAGTACCTTTGGTGAAGTTGAAGAAACCGGAATTTTAGTGACCATAGCAGATATTTACGAAAGTAAAAAAGAGCGGCATTTAAAAACGTATCAAAAAAGTAAGCACAAATAGTAGCGCTTTCGTAGCACTATTTAACAAGCTTTATAAGAGTTTTCTCGCTGTATAAGGAATGCACTTCTTATGCTGTAATAGTATTGATTTTGTTATCGCACGTGATACCTCTAGTGTATTTAATAGGAGTAAAAAACTTTGAATTAGCTATATCGAAAATCCTTAGTTTGCTGATTTCGCATTAATCAAAGGCATATTGCTTGGGATTTCGACTTAGCCCCATGGTGTGTTTAGTGCGTGGTTACAGACTTTTGTTGTTATATAAACACTTGAGGCAATTAGCTACTACTTCTATTAATCAAAAAAAAAGACCGCAATACTGCGATCTTTTTTTTCACTAGAGATTAAAAATTACTTCACTTTTTGAATTTTTAAAGACCTGTTCAATGTGCCTTCGATATTTTGTATTTGCACATAATAATTACCGGCCTCTAGATTTGAAAAATCAATCGAATGAGTGGCCTCACCCTTTAGATTTAGTTCTGTAACAGGGAGTATTGTTAGTTTACCACTTGCATCAAAAACCGAAATCGTTAGCGCTAAATCATTTAGTGTGCTTAGCTCCAAGGTTACTAACCCTTTGGTTGGGTTGGGAAAGGCCTTAATTGATAAGTCTTTAGTAATATCCAAAATGCCAATAGAGCTGGGATCAGGTTGTTGAAAACCTTGATAAAGTGTGACTGTGCCTGGTGTTCCTGAAGCAACTACAACCTCACCAATACTAAAAGAAATATTGCTTCCATGGCCTCCGTTGGAAGCTATTACGCTCCGTTCGGTGCTTTGTGCAAAGGTTAGTAAAGGCAATGCAGACAAGATGATACTCAATAAATTTTTCATTTTCTTAGCTTTTTAGATGAATAAACAAATAATGGGTTCGTAAAAAGAGCTTAAATTGTAGTCAAGGCAATGTTGAAAATTTCTAGTAATATTTATTGATAATCGCCAGTTATAAAATAACATTTTTTTCCCAAGAAGGTTGCAACATGAACACTAACCGTACCTCCTGAAGGAATTGAAAATGAAGTTACACCGTTGTTAGTACTATTAAAAGCTGTTGTTTTATTAAAAAAGCGGGCAGTAGATAAAACATTTGAAGGAAGCACATAGTTTGAGTAATTCACAATGACACAATTAAAACCGTCTTTCAGGTTTTCAGGAAAAAAGGGAGTTTGACCGTACTGTGAAAATATAATGTTGCCCGAATTTGCATCCGTTAAAATATAGCCACCATTTGGAATTAGAGTTTTGTTATCAAAATGCCCCGCTTCTAATGCATAAGGTACACTTTGAAATTGTGTGTTACTAACTGAAGTACCATTTACTTTTGTTTCAATAAAATAATTTTCGCTACCCCAGGAAATCGAGGTAAAAGAGCCGCTAATTGCAGCTCCGCTACCTATAACAGTAGCTACCTGCCCATATTGATTGGGTGTGACTGTTTGTGCTTCCTTGTAAACAGTGGTGCCGCTTGCATTGGATTTTCGAATAGTAAATTCAAGATTTACAGTACCGCTTGTAATCAGGCTGCCGGCACCATCGCGTACTACTGCCTGATAATTGAAGCCTTGAGGAGCTTGAGCTTTACTAAAAGTAGCGGCGAAGAGAAGCGCTACGGTAAGCAGGATTCTAATTTGTGAGTTCATGTTTAAGTGATTTGAGTTAGATTAAAATAATTACCAACCCAAAGATATTATTATAATTGAATTCGTAACATTTTGGAGCGGAGGAAGTTAGTAACAAGTGGTTATGATTTATTCAACATTACTCCTCTTGATTTGCAATGAATTTAAACGAAGTATTTCGTTGCTCAACGAATTGTAAATTTTCTAATTATCTTTAACAAATAAGCCAACAAACCGAAATTTATTAAAAAATAAAAAGTGTTGTTTGTGTAATTTCTGCACTAAGCTTTAAAGTAAATCACTTTTTTAGTTTCAAAAAACTCCCCTTCAAAATAAGTTGATAACGGAAATTCAACAATTTGGGAACGAAAATCTTTCAACTCTTCGCTTAAATCGCCCCCTTTTAAATAGAGTATACCATTCGCCAATGCATTGAAATTTGATTTTTTTATTTTGTTTTTAACCCAGGAATAAAATTCAGGGAAGGCTGTAACTGCACGACTTATCACAAAGTCAAACGTATCTTTAACTTCGTTTGCTCGAATTTGCTCGGCATAGATGTTTTGTAAATTGAGTGCTTCGGCAACAGCTTTCACCACTTTTATTTTTTTACCAATAGAATCTATCAAATGGAAGTTGCATTCGGGAAATAATATGGCCAGCGGTATTCCTGGAAATCCGCCTCCGGTGCCCACATCCAACAATTTTGTTCCCGGCTTAAATTCAATCACCTTAGCAATTCCCAATGAATGCAATACATGTCGCTCATAGAGCAAATCAATATCTTTTCGCGATACCACATTTATTTGAGCATTCCATTCTTCGTACAAAGCTTGCAATTGCGAAAATTGTTGCTTTTGCAATGGACTCAAAGTTGGGAAATACGATTCAATCAGGACACTACTTAGCATTGGCTTGTTGTTGTAGATAATCGTTTTTAAGAATCGCGTACTTTACCCCCGGATGCAATTCAAAATCAAAATTTCCGATAAAATTCATTCCGATTTTTTCCAAAACAACGATAGATGCTTTATTCTGAACCATTGCGCGACCTATAATTTCGTTCAACTGTAGCTTCTCAAAACCATAGCTAATGCAGGCTTTTGCAGCTTCGGTGGCAAAACCCATTTTCCAGAATTTTTGTAAGAATCGAAATCCAATATCTACTTCCTTTGTTTTTGTTTGATACCGAAGTCCGCACCAACCAAGCGGGCTAAAGGTTTCTTTCTGAACACACAACCAACGTCCCATGCCATGTAACTGATATTCGGAATAATTTAGAAGAAACTTTTTTGCAAGATCAAGGCTCTCAAATGGTTTGTCGCCTGTATATTTTAGCACCTCAGGAGATGCATTTAATTCCATAAAAAAGGGAGCATCAGCAACATCAAATTCACGTAAAAGCATACGTTGGGTTTCGAGAATTGCCTTCATGCCACAAATAAACTATTAAATTCTACCCTGGGTATCTTTCAAGAAATTGTATAAAAATTCACGTGCTCTGAAAAGTTGTGCTTTAACTGTACCTATAGGTAACTCAAGTTTGTCAGATATTTCTTCGTATGAAAGTTCATCAAAATAACGCAATTCTATTAAGTTTCGGTAGCGAGGCTTTAATTTGTCGACAACATCCCGCATCAATTTAATTTTTTCCTTTTTCATTACCTTTTCTTCGGGATCAAGCACATCTGCTTTAACGTCTATGCTCATTTCTCCGCCTTCATCATTTTCAAAGGGCTTGTCTAAGCTAAAAGTATTCGTTTTCTTTTTGCGAATAAAATCAATGCAATTATTAGAAGCAATTTTAAATAACCAGGTACTAAACGCATAAGTAGGTGTGTACTGGTGCAAACGATGAAATGCTTTGCCAAATGCTTCAATAGTTAAATCATCAGCATCGTCTTTGTTATTAATCATTTTTAAAAGCATAAAGTATACTGAATCACGGTACCTTTCCATCAATTCGGCATACGCCTTTTGATCAGCAGTATCTAATGCTCTTCGCACAAGATTGTAATCGTATAATGCTTTCTCCGATAAATTTTGTCCTACTTCCATTTATGCTTTTTTACAAATATGTTGGATACGAAAATAAAAGGATAAAACAATAAGAGCAAAATTTCAAATACAAATGATAGCCACCATATATCTTTTTGCTCCAGTTTTACCATTGATTTTCTAAAAATAATCATTTGTACCAACATTCGTGTAAAAAAGAGTGAAAGCACCAAATGCAGCGGAAAACGAAGAATAAGCAATGCTATAAATAGGAGGTAAAAGAGCATGGTACTTACTGAAAAAGTACTCAATAAAAATTTATGAATGGCCTTGTAATGCTTGGCTGTAGTAATGTGTCGCTTTTTTTGATTGACCCAGGTGCGAAAGGTTTTTTTTGGTTCTGAATAAGTAAAACTACTACGACTAAATTCTATTTGAGTATTAAATTTGGTGGCAGCGCCATTAATAAATAAATCGTCATCGCCCGATTGTATATGGTAATGTGATGCAAAACCTTTGTGTTTAAAAAACAAGGATTTTCTATACGCTAAATTTCTACCCACTCCCATATAGGTTAATTTAGCTAGAGAGAAAGAAAGGTATTGCAACGCCACAAAAAAGGCATCAAAACGAATGAGTTTATTTAAAAAGCCATCCGATTTTTTAAAAGCTCCAAAACCTAAAACAATGGCTGTTTTATCATCAAAATTACGTACCATGCTGCTAATCCAATTTTCATCAGCCGGACTGCAATCTGCGTCGGTTAACAATAGTAGCTCATACTTTGCTCCTTTGATTCCCAGTGTTAATGCGAGTTTTTTATCGTGTTCCTTTATTTCATCTTCTTTTAAATTTACTACATGCAAATTGGGATATTTTTTTTCAAACTCATCCAAAATATCTTCAGATTCATCCAACGAACAATCATTCACAACCACTATCTGAAATTCAGGGTAGTTTTGGGCAAAAAACAGGGGTAAATTTTTTTGCAAATTTTGCGCTTCATTTTTGGCACACATTACAATGGATACAGGCTCCTGGCTTTGAATGTTGCGGTTATTTGCTTTACGAAAAGCAAAACGACCGAACAACAATACATAGTAAACGAATTGAATAATGGTTATAAAAACAAAGGCTCCAAAAACAAGCTCTCCAAGTGATATAGACATAGTGTTTGTTTATTCTAAAGCACAAAAATAGCACAAGTCTAGCCTGCCAAATTATGTAGCTTGGAAGGACTTTAAACAAAGTAATTAACAGTTTTCAAAAAGCAGCCCTAAGTTCAAAGTTCCAATGATTGATCGTTCAAGTAGTTTTCATAAAAATTTAGGTGAATCGAAAGGGCGATTTTGTGGCAGGTAGAGTTGGATAGAAGAAATTTAACACTCAGGAATACAGATAGATACAAAATATCTTCAAAAAGATGTTGCAACATCAATAGTTATAACATATATTTGCAGTCGTAAAATTATTCAACTAAAAAATACTAAAATGAAAAAATTGATTCTAAGTGCAAGCATGTTGGTTAGCGTTATCGCAACTGCTGTTGCAAAACCTGAAGTAAGTGCCTGGGCTGTTGATAAATCACACTCCGGTATAAAGTTCTCAGTAGCTCACATGATGATGAGCGAAATGGATGGTAAATTTAAAGTGTATGATGGAACTGTCGTTTCTACAAATGAAGACTTTACCGATGCTCAAATTAATTTCTCTGTAGATGTTAACAGCATTAACACAGAGGATGAAAAGCGTGATGCACATTTAAAGTCGGACGATTTTTTTAACGCTGAAAAATTTCCTCAAATTAAATTTAAAGGAACTTCCTTTAAAAAAGTATCCGGAAATAATTATGTACTCGAAGGTGATCTTACCATTCGCGATGTAACGAAAAAAGTAAAATTTGATGTCGTATATTATGGAATCAGCAAAAACCCATGGGGTATGACAGTGGCTGGTTTTAAAGCTAAATCGTCGATTAACCGCATGGATTATAAATTAAAATGGAACGCAGCATTGGAAGCAGGAGGAGTTTTAGTTGGCGAGGAAGTAGGCATCAGCGTGAATTTGGAATTGGTAAAAGGAAAATAATTGCTTTAGTTTTAGTAAGAGAGGGTGCATAATTTGAATGCACCCTTTTTTTATTGCTAAATTCTATTAATTTTAACTTTCAATTAATTTAAGCAGGTATGACGAAAACTATTTCTGAAGCAATCGTTCAATCAAAATTTCGCAACGATTACCATAAAGCAACTGTAGCTCTTTTTTATGTGTGTAACCAAGTTGGTGGAATACATCATGCTTTTTTTAAAAATTACAACATTACCCTCCAACAATTTAATGTACTGCGAATATTACGTGGGCAGCAACCCAATGCTTGTAACTTATTGTTGATTAAGGAGCGCATGATGGATAAAATGAGCGATGTGTCGCGCATAGTTGAACGCTTGCGAATTGCCGGTTATGTTGATCGTTGCTTAAATGAAAATAACCGCCGTGAAGTTGAAATTAGAATATCGAAAAACGGCTTAAAATTATTGGCTAAAATTGATCAAAATATTGATGTGTTGGAAACCCCGCTCACACAGCTTACTCAAAAGGAAGCAAAAGAGTTGATTAAATTACTAGAAAAAATAATTCAGTAAGTTAAGCTTGGCGAATTACCTTAAACCCAAAATAACCATTCTTAGTAGATAGGTAGGTTCGAACCCACAGAGGTAATAGCATTTCCATTCCACGAGCGTTGCTGATATCGCCCAAATCAATACAATCTTTCCATCCAAATTGATGTAATATTTCCAGTACTTTTTCCTTAGCAGGTGCCGCATTACCACATATAAACATAGTTGGCTCTCCACCCGATTTTGCCGGATTTACCATCACTTCACAATTTACAATATTCAAAGTTTTTACAACCTGTAAATCTGTAAACTCTTTTTGAATTTGTTCCCCCAATGAATCCGTATTACACACACTTAAACTAGGAGGCATGCCTTTCGAAAAGTCTAGTGGATTACTCAAATCAATTAAAATTTTGCCCTTTAAAGCATCTTTTCCGGCGAGGTTCAAGGCCTGTATTGAAGCCATACCCAAAGTACAATTAAACAGGATTTCACCAAACTCAGCAGCTTCTGCAAATGTTCCATTACTGGCTTTTGAACCATTGGTTTCGGTAAATTCTTTTGCTAGGGCATTTTCGCTACTGCGAGAACCCATTTTTACTTCATAACCTAATTTTAGTAATGCAGTACCTATTGTTTTTCCTACTGTTCCGGTACCTAAAATGCCTATTCGTTTCATCTTTCAAAAGTTAAAAATTAATTTTCAGGATTATTCAATTTGCTTTTCTTTACGCTGTATACAAAATAAATCAACAAACCGATCACCATCCATACAGCTAACCTCAGCCAGTTGGTCCAGCCCAATCCATAAATCATAGCGGCACACACAAGTATACCTAAAATTGGAACCAGAGGCACCAGAGGAGTAGTAAATTCGCGCTTTATTTCGGGATGCTTAACCCGCATTATCCAAACTCCGGCACACACTAAAATAAATGCGAAAAGTGTTCCTATACTGGTCATATCTCCTACAATATCACCTGGTACAAAAGCAGCAAAAACACCAACAAATATTAAAAACAACCAATTCGATTTATATGGTGTGCGAAAAACCGGGTGCAATTCAGAAAATATTTTAGGAACTAAACCATCCATGCTCATCGAATAAAATACACGCGATTGTCCCATCAACATTACTAAAATTACAGATGAAAATCCGGCTAGTATAGCAATGGTTACAAACTTAGCTAACCAACCAAAGCCGGTCATGTAATGGTCAATTGCAAACGAAACAGAAGCTTCTTTTCCTTGTGTTCTAAAATCGTCAACAGTTGCAATTCCGGTTAAAACGTGCGCAAACAAAATATATAAAATGGTGCAAATCACCAATGAACCTAAAATTCCAATGGGCATATCTTTTCTTGGATTTTTCGCTTCCTGGGCTGCAGTGCTCACCGCATCAAATCCAATAAAGGCAAAAAATACAACTCCTGCAGCTCCAAGTATTCCAAGAATTCCGCCATAGTTATGCGTTACTCCTTGCGAATCGGTAAATAAAGAGGCTTCGGGTATGTAAGGTGTATGATTCATTGGATTAATAAACGACCATCCGAATCCAATAAATAAAATAACGATTGCAACTTTGGTTATTACAATTAATCCGTTTACAAATGCTGATTCTTTTGTTCCTCTAATCAATAGTACCGTTAATAAAAACAAAATAAACAGCGCAGGTAAATTTATCAAACCATTTGCACCACTTGCCGATACTTCAAAAGGGGAGTGGCACCATTCAAATGGGATACTCGTATCAAAAAAGATATGCAGTAATTTATTTAAATATTCACTCCATGCAATACTTACAGTTGCAGCTCCCAATGCATACTCCAGCACCAAATCCCACCCAATAATCCAGGCCACAAACTCGCCCATGGTAGCATAGCTGTAGGTATAAGCACTTCCAGCAATTGGAATCATGCTGGCAAATTCTGCATAACACAATCCCGCTAAAGCACATCCAATACCTGCAACAATAAATCCAATGGTAACTGCAGGTCCGGCATAGTTAGCTGCAGCAGCTGCAGTACGAACAAATAGTCCGGCGCCAATAATGGCACCAATTCCTAAAGCAACCAAATTACCGGCGCTAAGGGTTCTTTTCATTCCTTTTTCGGAATCATCCGCTTCGGTCATCAATTTATCCAAGGATTTTTTTACAAACAAATTTGCCATAGCAATAGAAGTAGATTGGTTAATATGCGACTAATATAAAAATTTTTTGCAAAGCGAATTTTGCAAGTTGCTGAGAACCGAAATCCTATATTTGTTTTTAATATTTTACAATGACAACTTTACTCATTTTTACATTTTGCTGCGGATATTTCTTAATCGCCAGCGAAGAATGGAGCAAAATAAATAAAACGGCAATCGCTCTTTTAACAGGCGTGCTTTGCTGGGTAATTTATTCATTTAGTGCCTCTGCCCAAATTGCAATGCCTGCCTTAACACATCATTTGTCGGGTATTTCTGAAATATTGTTTTTTTTGTTGGGAGCCATGACCATTGTGGAACTTATTGATGCCCACGATGGTTTTGATGTAATTACTGCACAAATAAAAACCGTTCACAAAGTAAAACTGCTTTGGTTGGTTTCGTTAATTACTTTTTTTCTCTCGGCATTGCTGGATAATTTAACTACTGCAATTGTAATGGTTTCGTTGGTGCGGAAATTAATGAATGATGCAAGCGACAGGAGGTACTTTACAGGCTTGGTAATCATTGCAGCTAATGCAGGTGGAGCATGGTCGCCAATTGGCGACATTACCACAACTATGTTATGGATTGGAGGACAAATTTCGGCACAAAATTGCATGCTCAAATTGTTTTTGCCCTCTTTGTTTTGCCTGCTAACACCCTTAATTTATCTCTCTTTTAGATTAAAAGGTAATGTTCAAGCACCGGTTAAAACGAATGAAAGTGAAAGTTTGCAAACTCAGCTTTGGGAACGAAATCTGGTTTTTTATTTGACGCTTGTACTATTGTTGTTTGTTCCGGTTTTTAAAACACTAAGCGGAATGCCACCATACATGGGTATTTTGCTTGCATTAAGTGTAGTATGGATTTTAGTTGAAGTATTGCACCGAAAAAAGGAAACTGAATACAAAGTTCAATATTCAGTTGCCCGTGCCTTGCAGCGAATAGATGTTCCAAGTATTTTGTTTTTTCTTGGAATATTGTTAGCTGTGTGTAGTCTGGAAGCCGCCGATGTGTTGGGTAATTTTGCAGAAACGATTGATGCAAAAATTCACAGTCATGCTTTGATTGGAATTTTAATCGGATTGCTTTCGGCAATCGTTGATAACGTACCCTTAGTTGCAGCAGTTATGGGCATGTATGATTTTCCAATGGATCATTTTTTCTGGGAATTCTTAGCCTATTGCTCCGGCACCGGTGGAAGTATATTAATTATTGGCTCAGCTGCAGGTGTTGCAGCAATGGGCATCGAAAAAATTGATTTTGTGTGGTATTTAAAAAACATTGGAGGCATAGCCCTTCTTGGGTTTCTTGCCGGAGCTGCAGTTTTTTTATTCTTTCAAAACACTATTTATTAACCTAAAATCAAAAAGTTATGCCGATTCGAATGGTCGAAGACAACGACAATCAAAATTCTAATAACAATAACCCACCCGAGCGAAAGAAAGGTAGTGGAGGAGCCGGTAACATCGTTGGAATGTTGTTGCCCTTATTACTTCGAAATCCCAAACTTGCATTAATTGTATTGGTACTTGGAGGAGGTTATTTTTTATTTCAAAAAGGATGTAGTTCCGGAGCACCTGATCAACAATCACAAAGTAGTTATGCAACCGGTTGCGAAATGAAACGCGAGGTATACGACAGTGCCGAAGTTTTTGCAGCCTTATCCGATAAGGAGAAATTGCCCGATCAAGTGAGTTTGCAGCGTTTTTGTCCTACTCCTCAAAACCAAGGTCAACAGGGTTCATGTGTAGGATGGGGAAGTGCCTATGCTGCAAGAACTATTTTGCAAGCAGTTGCAACCGGTGAAAATCCCAATCAAATTGCTTTCAGTCCAAGTTTTTTGTACAACCAAATTGGACTCGAAGGTTGTCAAGGTTCTTATATTAATCGGGCCATGGACAATATGAAACACACCGGTGCAATGCCTTATCGTGATTTTCCATACGATGAAAATAGTTGCGATAAATTGCCCAATAGTTACGAATTACAAGATGCAAGTAAGTTTAAGATGAAGGGCTACAACCGGCTTACTTTAAATGGAGATGATTTTACAGTTGACATGCAGGCCATGAAACAAAACTTGGCACAAGGTGCACCGGTGGTAGTAGGCATGAGTGTTGGCGGCACATTTATGCGCGAAATGGAAGGACAAGAAAGTTGGATACCCAGCAACGAGGATTATGAGAAAAACGGATTTGGAGGGCATTGCATGTGTGTAGTCGGGTACGATGAGTTTTTAAATGGAGGTTCATTCCAACTCATGAATAGTTGGGGAACGGCATGGGGAAACAAGGGTTTTGCTTGGGTTCGTTACAAAGACTTCGAATATTTTTGCAACGAAGCATACGGTATTTATCCGCTTGCCAAAACTGGTGCTGTTGCAAATGAAACTCGTTTAAATTGTTCAATTGGTTTGATTGAGAAGGAAAGTGGTAATTATGTAGCGCTCCAAAATCGAACACAAAACTTATTTAGCACGCTTCGTCCTTTGACTAAAGGAACAAAGTTTAAAGTAGAAGTGAGCAATTCAATAGAGTGCTATACCTATGTTTTTGCACAAGATACCGATAAGAGTTCTTATGTTTTGTTTCCTTACACACCCAAACATTCGGCCTATTGTGGAATTACCGGAACCCGCATATTTCCGCGCGACTACAGCATGTTGGTGGATGCTATTGGCACAAAAGATTTTATGGCAATAGTTGTAAGTAAAAACCCAATCGACTACAAAGCCATTAACAATGCAATTAATAATTTTCAAGCTTCAACTTACGTTGATAAAATAAATGGAGTATTGGGAGCTGAACTTATTCCGGCAGTTGGTTTTACCACAAATCAGAAAGTGAATTTCGAATGCGATACAAAAAGTAAGAATGCGGTTGCTTTAGTAATTGAAGTCGACAAGCGATAATTCAAGAAGCATCTTTTTATTAAGAGCAAGGGATTTAATTTGTAATTTTAGATAATGGAAACTAAAGCAAATAGAAAATGATAAAAGTATGGGTAGTATCAATTGCATTTTATACTTGTTTGGTCATTCAGGTATTTGCACAATCAAACAAAATTTCGCCTTCTGAAAAAAGGGAATTATTGCATGAGTCAGTTGATGATCCCTATCTTCCCAATGCTTTTCAAAATAAAAAAACAGCTCCGGCTTACCGATTCAATTCTTCTCAAGTTGCAAAACGTAAGCAAGCTTTTTCTACGAATGCTAGCAACAGCAGTATTTTTACCGCTCAGGTGAATGTAAATTCAATTGGACAAAATATAGTGGGTGATGCAGCCAATGAACCAAGTATTGGAGTAAATTGGAAACAACCCGGAAATATTACAATTGGCTGGAGACAATTTGATAATGTACTAAGTAATTTTCGTCAAGCTGGAGTAGCATATACTTCCGACTCCGGCCAAACATGGAGTTTTACAGGGGTTATTGAACCCGGTATATTTAGATCAGATCCGGTTTTAGATACCGATACCGGAGGTAATTTTTATTACAACAGTTTAACTAATAATCCCAACTTTTTTTGCAGAGTTTTTAAAAGTAGCAATGGCGGAGCAGCTTGGGATACAGGAGTTGCAGCGGCAGGAGGGGATAAGCAATGGATGGTAATTGATCGAACAAATGGTCCAAGCACTGGCAATATTTATTCGAGTTGGAATGCTGTGTTCAGCACTTGTGTTCCGTATAACTTTACACGTTCGCAAAATAATGGGAGTAGTTTTGATACTTGCACCTTGGTTGATAATGAACCATTTTGGAATACAATGGCATTAGGCACATCGGGTGAATTATACATTGCAGGAGCCAATGCAATCAACGATAGTTTGCTTTTATGCAAGTCGATAACAGCACAAATAACAAGTGCTCCAATTATTTGGGAGCCGCCTTCTTATATTTTTATGGATGGAGGAGTTCAAGGATTTACTCCAATTAATCCGCAAGGTTTGATGGGTCAAGTGAATGTGGAAGTAGATGTGTCAAACGGTGCCGGACAAGGAAATGTATACGTGTTGGCTTCCGTTTTCAGAAACTCCAATTTTGATCCGGCCGATGTGATGTTTGTACGAAGTGTTGATGGAGGTGTTAATTGGTCGGCTCCTGTTAGAATTAATGACGATAATTCGATTACCAATACCCAATGGTTTGGAACGATGTCGGTAGCGCCAAACGGACGAATTGATGTAATTTGGTTAGATACACGCGATGGTTCCGGAAGCGATTCTTCGGCATTATATTATTCGTATTCTATAGATCAAGGAGTAACTTGGTCGAACAACGAAAAATTATCACCCAATTTTGATCCGCATATTGGATACCCCAATCAAAATAAAATGGGCGATTATTTTGATATGGTTTCGGATAGTAATGGGGCACATTTAGCTTGGGCTAACACCTTAAACGGAGAGCAAGATGTGTACTACAGTTATATTCAACCTCCCGTTGGAACTACCATTCAGTTACTTTCGAAAGCACAAGATTTTAAGGTAAGTCCAATTCCCAGCAACGGAATTATCTATTTTAAAAACAAGCTCGGGATACAACAAGTTGAGTTGATTAATTTAGTAGGTATTTCATTGGAAATCCAAAATGTTACCTCAGGAAATGTAATGCTCGATTTCAGCGCTTATCCTAAAGGTGCATATTTACTTAAAGCGAGGGGAAAAGATGGCGTTGTATTCAGTACAAAAATTTTGCTGAATTAGGTTCTTCTACATTTAAGTTGAAGCTTTATGCCGCCGCGCCACAAAGTAAAAATTAGCTCTGTAGTTGAGTTAATGCAATTGTTGCCGGATGATCAGCGTTTGCTAACGGATATACTCAGACAATTCGTTCTTAGTACGCTTCCAAAAGATTGTAAAGAAAAAATCAGTTACAATGTTCCGTTCTTTTATAGGAAGCGGGGCATTTGCATAATTTGGCCGGCAGCTATTCCGGGTGGAGGAATAAGTAAAGGCGTTTTGTTTGGATTTTGGTATGGTAATAAATTAAACGATGGTGAGAACTATCTTGATAGAGGAACCAACAAACAAATTTTTTATAAACTGTATAGTAAGCCTGAAGAAATAAACTTTGAAGCACTATCAAGACTTCTAAAAGAAGCTTATGCTTATGATGAAATAGCTGTGAAGCGGAAGTTTAGAACATTGTATTAAAATTTATTCTTTAAGATAAATTATAAAAAGGGCCTAATAGTATTCCTGATACCGGGATTATTTTTAAGGATTTTTAATCATAATCTGATTCATTTTTGTAGACTCAATTTAGCGTCAACCTTTCAAAAATCTTATCTTTACCTTATTAAAAAATACTAATTCATACCCCAATTGTATGAAGCGAAATGAATTTATAAAAGCAGCAATAGGGCTTACAGCTATGACAACATTAAGTGGGTTAAAAACAGCAACTGCAAATTTAAAAGAACAAGATAGTGAGATGCCTGTTTTGTTTGTGGGACATGGCTCTCCAATGAATGCAATAGAAGAAAATGAATTTTCAAGGGGCTGGCAGCAAGTTGCAGCAAGTATTCCAAAACCTAAAGCAATACTTTGTGTTTCGGCTCATTGGGAAACAAATGGAACTTTTGTTACGGCCATGGAGCGTCCTAAAACCATACATGATTTTGGAGGATTTCCGCAAGCATTGTTTGATGTACAATATAAGGCACCCGGGAGTAAGTGGTTAGCCGAGGAAACAAAAAAAAGTATATTAACTGTGCCTGTTGGATTGGACGAAAGTTGGGGATTAGACCATGGTAGTTGGAGTGTGTTGAAGCACTTGTATCCTGCAGCCGATATTCCGGTTATTGAGTTGAGCTTAGATTATACTAAAGATACCTTGTATCATTATAACCTTGCAAAGGAACTTGCAGGTCTGCGGAAAAAGGGAGTTTTGATTATTGGAAGTGGAAACATGGTACATAATTTTCAATTTGCAAAATGGGGGAGTGGTGGGCTTGTTGAAACCGCACTCGATTGGGCCATTGAAGCAAATGAAGCATTTAAAAAATTAATCAGCCAAAACGATTTTAACTCCTTAATTAATTATAGAAGTTACAGCAAAGCCTTTCAATTAGCAGCACCCAGCCCCGATCATTATTTGCCAATGATTTATGCATTGGCACTAAGAAGTAAAAAAGATGAACTTAGTTTTTTTAATGATAAAGTAATCGGCGGTTCTTTCTCGATGACTTCCTTTAAATTGCATGCATCGTAAATAAACGAGTAGTTTTTCTGATTTTAAGATGGAATAAACGAACGTATTAGAAAGTTAAGGTAGCATTCTAATACCAAGCTTTTCAAGCAACAGTAACGTGAATTAACTAATGCTTAAAAGGATTATTCTTCTGATGGGATATCACTAGAAGAAGTGCTTCCGTTTGCGATGTATTCTTCTCGGTATATTCTGATTAATATTAGTAACCAGGAAATCAGTAATGGTCCAAAAATAAATCCGGGTAGTCCAAAAAGTTGCAAGCCCAAAATAATTCCAAAAACAGTAACCATGGGATGTACATCGGCAAACTTTTTTTGGAAAACAAATCGAAACACATTGTCGATAGTAGATATTACTGCAAGTCCGAAAATAACAATTGCTACACCTTGCCAAACAAGACCATTGCTCAATTGAAAGATGGCTGCCGGCACCCAAATAATAGCTGAGCCGATAAAGGGTATAAACGAAAAAACGCCTGCCATCATTCCCCAAAACACCGGATCGGGTAATCCAAAAATCCAAAATCCAAGCGAAGCTATAACCCCTTGAAATATGGCTAATAGAGGAGAACCAATAACATTGCTAATGGTCATTGATTTAAGTTCTGCACCAAATTTATCGAGATTCGACTTCGACATGGGAAGTAGTTTTTCGATGCCATCTTCTAACTTATTTACATTGATAAGCATGAAGTACAAAACGAAATACATCAAAATGATATCTCCAAAAATGGAAAAAGTTTGTCCCAATAAATCTGCAATTTCGGTGGTAACTGTACCTTGAATTTTGCTGATGTTTTCGGCAGCTAATAGGTCAACTCCAAGGTTCGATTTTAAGTATAAATCGCTAGTGTGTAAAAATTGAACCAGAAACGAATCGTCATTAAAAAACAAACTAAACTTTGGAATCAGTAAACTAGCTATTAAAAATGCAGGAGCTAAGACACTTATAAAGGTGATAAAAAAGATGAGTAAAGTAGCGTAAGTAGCTTTCCATTTTTTTATTTCGGTGAGCCAGCGCATCATTGGTCGAAACAGCACATAAATGATAACTGCACCAAGAGCCGCATCAATAAACTCTTTGAGTGAATACAAAACGAGTATTCCAAAAAACAGTATGGTGCTCACGGTAAGTATTTTTAACAAAGAGCGCTTACTTATAAATTGACCGGATGGGTTTTGATTCACTGTAAGGAGTTTTAATGAAAGAGATTAATTTGAATAAATAAAAAAACGCAATCAAAAATATCGATTGCGTTTTCATAATCAAAGTAATTAAGTTTTATTTGGAGGCAGCAGTAACTTTTTTACGAATACCTTCAGTTGTATCCCTCACTCGTCCTCGTTTTCAACGAGGATGAACAAAATATGCGTTTGTAACGCATAAAACAAAAATACCATTTCTAATAAGGCTCTCAATCCTGCGGGCTTTATAGTAAAAGCGTTGCATTAAACAGAAATACTAATGCTGAACAGGCCTATTGTTTTTATTTAATATCAAAACTCCCAACCTATAGTAAGGTATTTTTTATTTCAACACATTAATTTTCCCCCTCTGATTTGCACAGCTCCAAAAATAAATTCCTTGCTGCAAAGCATCCGTATTTATAATGCTTTCTTTACCGCTAATTTTTTTACGAATTACCTCCTTGCCCATGGCATCAATAAGCACAAAATAATTTTCATGAGCTTGCCATTGATACACTGTAAACTGCTCCCTTGCAGGATTCGGGAACACAGCTATTTTTTCATTCTGAATTCTGAATTCTGAATTCTTCATTGATAGCAGGGTATCGCAGACACTTCCTGTATCAGCACCCAAAAAATAATTTGGATGATTAGGGACAGTAACAAAATGATAGCAAGGAATGGGCAAAGAATGCTGTCGCACATCACAACTAATACCCGAACTATCGGGTTTATTGATATAATGCAAAGAAAGTGTACTACTTTCAGATGAAATATAAATTTTATCATCATCAGCTAAATACATTGTATAAAATTTATTTGAATAGTTGCCAGGTGGGCTTGTAAAGCCATCATAAACAGCAACAGTATCAATAGAAGAAGCAATATTGGTTGCATTGATATTTAGTTGATAAATAGTTTGTTTACTAGCCAGATATAGGTAATTCGAATTAGACGAATAACAAACCCCCCAACATGTATAAATATCGGGTATTAATACACTTGTTAATTCACTTAAATTTCCCGTACACCTATCGAAATTAAAATGCCTTAAATATGTTGTAACTTGTTGTGTTTGATAGTTATATCTACCGGATGTAAATGCAAAATGTTGGCCATCAGGAGAAAAGCAAGTTTGAGAGTAACTATACAAATAGGTTAAATTTGAAGCAAAAGTTTGATAATTAACAGTCTGAATTCCATTAGGTGTGAGCAAAAATTTCCATAAAGTGCTACTGGAATCCTGTATTCCAACTAACCACCAATCGCGGCCATTGGCATGTTTTGTGGCACTTAATCCCCAGCCAAGCATTGGTATATTAATTTTTATATTTTTTTGTATGATCGCCCCTAATCCACCGTCAAGCCCCATATCAATCAATGAGAAGTATAAATCCGGTCTTATTAATTGAAAGGTGTCAGTAGCTTGATGAAATAAAATATATTTCATACTATCTCCAGGAAATGGTAAAATAATATTTGCTCCAACAACTGGATAACCTGATGAGTTATAATTTGTAGTTAGAATAGCGGGGTTAAGGCCACCACCATTTTGCATAGTATCACCGGTAGCATTTGCAACCCAAATTCCATTGCTGCTAATTATTAAATTTCCATTGTTATCACTAATATTAGCCTCAGTACCATTAAATCTCATTTTTCTAACTTGAGGTGAAACAACTGCTTGCCCACTATTAAAATCAATAACAGCTTTGCCGGATGTAGCTATGCCTCCAGGTATATTTTGATATCCAATTAACCAATTGTTACTAATACCTTGTGATAAGCAGAGTAAGGGAATAAAGAAAAAAATAAGTAATGAATTTATGTTTTTTTCCATAACTTTAAGGAAACCAAAAGTCTGATTTACTCTTAGTAATTAATAAAATCAACACCACCAATCATAGCTGTATGCTATTTTTTCTAAGCTAACGAACTGTTATTGTGAAACTAAACAATTCATTTTATTAATGCAAGTATTACAATCTTTATAAAAAAACAAAAGGCCATCTCTAAATGAGACAGCCTTTCTATTCTTACAAATAGTTTCTTTTATTTACTAGCTGCCGCAGCAGTAACTTTTTTACGAATACCTTCGGTTGTATCTGAACTTGGTCGCTCCAGCGGATGGCCTAATGCACGGTCCCAAATAAGCGATGCCAATACTCCTAATGCACGCGATACGCCAAAAATAACTGTATAAAATTCGTACTCTTTTAAACCATAATGCAACAGCAAAGCACCTGAATGCGCATCCACATTGGGCCAAGGATTTTTAATTTTTCCGGTTGATTCTAATATGGGTGGTGCTACTTCATATACCATTTGCACAATTTCGCACAACTCATCGCTTTTAATGTAAGTGCGGTAAAACTCTTGCTGTGCGGTAAAGCGTGGATCGGTTTTGCGCAATACAGCATGTCCATATCCGGGTACAACTTTTCCGGCTGCTAAAGTAGACTGTATATATTCGGCAATTTGTTGTTTAGTAGGGAAAGTTCCGCCTATGTCGGCGCGCAATTTTTGCAACCAAATAACAACTTCCTGATTTGCCAATCCATGCAAAGGACCCGCCAATCCATTCATTCCGGATGCAAAAGAATAATACGCATCACTTAAGGCAGAACCCACCAAATGCGTAGCATGTGCTGAAACGTTACCTCCTTCATGATCTACGTGTATTGTCAAATACAAACGCATTAAACGCTTCATGTCAAATTGCTCGAAGCCCAACATGTGCGCAAAATTAGCTGCCCAATCAAGTGTGTGATCCGGTTCAATATGCACACCATTGTGGTAGGTACGACGATAAATATAAGCTGCAATACGAGGCAAACGGGAAATTAAATTCATGGAATCTTCATACATGTAATCCCAATAATCTTTCTTATTAATGCCTTTACGGTATGCTGAATAAAATAATGATTCGGTTTGCAAGGCAATAATCGCAGCACTAAACTGGGTCATTGGATGCGCATTGGAAGGCATTTTATCGATAATGTCAAAAACATGTTTTGGAACATTGCTTCTACGTGCCCAATTATTTCCTAATTCCACAACGTCTTGCACGCTGGGTAATTCGCCCAACAACATCAAATAAAAAATTCCTTCCGGCAGTGGCTCTGTACCTCCCGGAGCTTTTGGAAGTTTTTCACGCAATTCAGGAATAGAATATCCTCTGAATTTTATTCCAATTTCTGAATCCAATTTTGATGTTTCGGTAACCATTCCCAACATACCTTTCATCCCTTGGTATACTTGTTCAACAGTATATTGGCCTAATACAAAACTTCCATGGTCTTTAACCAACGATTTTACTTCAGCTGCTACGGTAGGAAATTTTGCTGCGAATTTTTCCTTAAGTGTGTCTTTCATTGCTGCCATCTCTTCGGTGCTTTTATTTGTGTGATATTTTAATGAATAAATTTTATTTTACTTTAAGTAAATACTAACGTGCGTATTTAAATTGTTTTCCTAAATAAGTGGCACTCTTACCCAAAAGCTCTTCAATACGAAGTAATTGATTGTATTTTGCGATCCTGTCGGAACGAGATGCAGATCCGGTTTTAATTTGTCCGGTATTTAAAGCAACAGCCAAATCAGCAATAGTTGAATCTTCTGTTTCACCACTGCGATGACTCATAACTGCAGTGTAGCTGGCGTTATTGGCCATGTTTACAGCATTAATAGTTTCGGTAAGCGATCCAATTTGATTTACTTTTACAAGTATAGAATTGGCAATTGAATTATCAATTCCTTGCTTTAAGCGGTTAACATTGGTTACAAATAAATCATCACCCACCAATTGAATTTTATCGCCCAGTACTTCTGTTTGTTTCTTCCAACCTTCCCAATCATCTTCGGCAAAACCATCTTCAATTGAAATTAGGGGATATTTTTTACACCAATCAGCCCAGAAAGAAACCATGTCTGAAGAAGATAGTTTTTCGCCGCTTGATTTTTTAAAATGATACACTTTTTCATCTGCCAAATAAAACTCAGAAGAAGCTGCATCCATGGCAATGTATATGTCTTCACCCGGTTTATAGCCTGCTTTTTCAATTGCCTGCATCACCACTTGTATTGCTTCTTCATTGGATTTTAAATTTGGAGCAAATCCTCCTTCGTCACCAACGTTGGTTGAATACCCTTTTGATTTTAACACATTTTTTAAATGATGAAAGACTTCTGTTCCCATGCGGATGGCTGTACTAAAATTTTCGGCGCCAACCGGCATAATCATAAATTCCT
>DGQS01000146.1 GCA_002389785.1 Bacteroidetes bacterium UBA4408 | reverse complement strand
ACCGCGGTCGATCGAGCGGCGCGACGTCCTGCACGGGGGCGCTGCCCTCGCAGCCCTGTCGCTGTTTGCGCAGCAGACTGCAGCGGCTGATTTGCAAATCCCCTACCCACCCGCATTAACCGGTCTGCGCGGCTCCCATCCCGGATAGGCCATTCTATCGGTCCAATCTCCTCCTCTATTTGTTTTCCATTGATTGTCATAAAACAACTCCCCGTTATCCTGAGTGCCTATGCTGATGCTATTGGTAACCATTGGACTTTGTGCTGCATGATAACACTCTGTAGCTTCTAAACCATCACTAAAAGGATCCCAATTATCGCCGTCGTCGTGACTCACAAAAACTCCACCGTCGTTCGCATTTAATAAATTGTTAGGGTTGTAAGGACTGTAAATAATTTGGTGCATATCTGTATGGCAATCAATGGCCCAATCGGTCAGTTTGGTCCAAGTGAGGGCTGCATCGTTAGAGCGCCAAACACAATGCGCAACTACCAGTACCTTATCGGCATTTAGTGGATCCGCTGTTATTCCAAAATTGTAATTTCCTTGACCGGAAGTTGTTGCTGTATAACCAACTAACATTTGACCGGGATTGTGGTAAGCAGTGGTGAAACTGGTTCCTCCATCGGTTGATTTTAATATGGTACCTCCATCGGCAACCATCCCAATGTAAACAATATCGGGATTGGCCGGAGATACTGCTAGGCGCATACCTTCGCCATTTCCATTTGGAACAAATACTCCATTCGTAATTAAAGACCATGTTTCGCCCATGTTTACCGAACGAAAATATTGTGAACTGGTAACTGCAAAAATGGTATCGCTATTTGTTGAAGCTTTAAACTTCATGTCTTTAAACGCGCCTCCTGATTTTTTCAACGACCAGTTTAGTCCGCCATTATAGGTTTTCCAAATGCCGTCGTCAGTTGCGGCAATTAATTCATTAGGGTTGTTGGGATTCATCAGTAATTCAACAGCCATGCGGTTGCCTATTCCCGAATTAGCCGGAAACCATGTAGCACCTGCATCATTGCTTTTCCAAATTCCATAATTGGTATTGTAGTAATTTGGATCTCCTGTTCCTAAATAAAGTATTGAATCATTAGTAAAATCAATACATACAGATGCACATGCAGTAGAAGGTAAAAAATCGGTTCCTTTATTTTTCCATAAAACCCCTCCGTTGTTACTAATCCATAAGCCACCGGAAGCACTCGCGGCATAAACTTTAGATGGATTAGAAGGATGAAACTTGAGTTGACACACGCGACCAATTCCATTTATTTGACCGGAAACATTTATAGGAAATGCGATAGGTCCTGTTGCATGCCAATTGGCTGATATTTGTGCTTTTGCTGAAAATGTTAGGAAACAAAGTACAAGCAGTGGTTTTAATTTGATCATACGGTTTAAAATTAGTTGCTTCGTTGATGTTTCCATATTTCTAATCGTTGCGTTGGAGTTAGAATACTTCCATCATCTTGTACATAAGGAAGCATGGCTCTTTCCCAATGTTTAAATCGTTTGTACTGAAACGCAAAGCGTTCTGATTCTTCTGCACGTCGCTCCTGCTTGGTTGTAAATAGTTGCTGAAGTCTCGATTTTCGCTGCTCTGCCGGTTGCTCGCTATGCCCAATAATTTCTTCTTCTTCAATTGGCAATGGTCGATTTTTCCAAAAAGCTTCAAATGATTTTTGTGCTTCGTAATAATTGGCAAGTGTATCGTCCATAAGTAATACCCATCGAGGCAGCTTTTCCTTAATAGCGTTTTTTTCTTGCTGTTGTTGTGCAAATGAAGTCTTAACTCCCAGTGACACAAAAAATAGTGAGGCAATAATTATTCGTTTCATTCATGTAATTAAGGCACCTAAAATAGTGAATCAAAGTTTAAAATGCGGAATAAAAATAAGTACTAGAAATGGGTAGGTGAATATTTTTTTAGGATTAGCTGTCAATTCAAATTGTAAAATTTGCTTGCTGCCATTTCTCTATGCATAAGTTCTTAAACCGGAAAGGAAATCATATAACCAAGAGTCGAGACATTTTCAATTAATATCTATTCAAAGTAATTTATTTCCCGTTCGGTAATTTTTTTTAGTAAAGCGCCAATACAGCTATTAATTTAGTTCTCGGTTTAGTTCTGGTTTTAATCTTAAGGTTTCTTTGAAACAAAAAAACCTTAAGAAATAGTTGTGAGGGAAATTCGTAAGCTCTATATTTTCATGGTGGTTATATTTGCTTTGAGCGTACCTCACAACTTCTTTTAACTCTTCACAATCACACATTTTTCTTGTTGTGCCATCATTCTCCCAATTGGTTTAGTTGCAAATTCAGGTAAACCAAACTCTTTCATTAAATTACAATATTCATCTACTTTATCCGAATCAACTGCAACCAATAAACCACCACTTGTTTGGGGATCACAAAGCGAAATAAATTCAAGTGCCTCCATGCCCTTCACTTTATCCTTATATGCATTAAAATTGCGTGTAGTGTTATCAGGAAAACAAAATTGGCTGGCATAAACTTGACTTTCTTCAATTAGCGGCACAGCATTTAAATTAATCTCCGCGCTAGTTCCACTTCCTTCGCACATTTCAATTAAATGCCCAAGTAATCCAAAACCGGTTATATCGGTCATTGCATGCACACCTTCCAACTTTGCTAATTCTTGACCAATGCTATTTAAAGAGCTCATTGTTTCGAGTAAAACAGCATAGTCATTTTCCTTTAATATTCCTCGTTTTAGGGCAGTTGCTAAAATGCCACTACCAATTGCTTTGGTTAAAAATAATACATCCCCTTGTTGAGCAGTACTATTTCTTTTAAGCTGTGATATTTTCACTCTTCCGGTAACGGCCAATCCAAAAATTGGTTCTAAACTATCAACACTGTGTCCACCGGCTAAAGGAATCCCAGCCTTTTCACAGATTTCTCGGCTACCTTGCAACACCTGTGCTGCAATTACTACATCAAGTTTTTCAATGGGCCATCCTAAAATTGCAACAGCGAGTAAGGGTGTGCCCCCCATTGCATAAACATCGCTGATTGCATTTGCTGAGGCTATTTTTCCAAAATCAACAGCATCATCAACAACCGGCATAAAAAAATCGGTTGTACTAATAATTGCTGTACCATCGCCCAAATCTAGTACAGCCGCATCATCCTTTTCTCGATTACCTACTAATAAATTCTTTATTTCGCCGCTAACTTCATTGTTTTTCAAAATGCTCTCCAATACTGATGGTGCTATTTTACAGCCGCATCCTGCCGCTCTACTAAACTGAGTTAATTTAATTTTTTCCATATACGAATTCGTTACCTTACTGCATCTACAGCAATTTCTTTAGTATGTAAGTTTCGAACGATTTCTGCTGTTTCTTCATTCATACATCCATTCAGTTGAATTATATAAATGCTCGAAGCATCGCGTTTACTCATTCCGTACAAATAAAAATCGTCGTAATAGCCCAGTAAAACTTCTGCCCAAAGTGCTAATTCATTGTTTTGCAAGTGTGTCAATGCTTGTCGCATCCTTAAGTTTCCTAATTTTTTTTCAATTTTTCTAGTAGCCATTTCCAGCAATTCTTTCGGAAAATTCCCATATTCCTTACAAATTCTTTCTATTCTACACTCAATTGGAAGCACCAGTTCAATCACCTTAGCTTGACGCATTTGTACATACAATGCATCCGGAATTTTGTTGGCCCCGATTACTCTACTTTCATTCTCGAGCCAAATTGTTTTTGATGCATCACAAGCCAGAAGCTGCATAAATAAATCGTTTTCGAATTGTTCATTGCTCACTTGGCATTCTTGACCAATACCCCCAAAAGCAGAACCTTTATGGTGTGCCAATTGTTCTAAATCAATAACTTGTTCACCTTTGGCTTTTAAATAAGTTAACAATTCCGTTTTACCGGAACCTGTTTTTCCGCCCAGAATTGTATACTTCCGCTTATCGGCTATTCCTTTAATTGCCTCATTTCTAAAGGCTTTATACCCTCCTTTTAAAAGCACAACTTCAAAACCTGCAGTTGAAAATAACCAGGCCATAATATTACTGCGCATTCCACCTCGCCAACAATACACATGAACCTTATTGTTCACAGCCAACGACTTTGCTAGTTCAATGTAACTCGCGAATTTAGCGCCCACCAGCTCAAACCCTTTTTCAACTGCTTTGCGATTTCCTTCTTGCTTATAAATGGTGCCAACAATTGCACGCTCTTCATTGTTAAGCAAGGATATTGATTTGGCTCCCGGTATATGACCTTGATTAAACTCAGCCTCACTGCGAACATCAATTATAGCTGACTGTGCGCTACTTTCGAGAAAAGTATGAAAACTGTGAGTTGAGTACATGAAATTTTTGCTAAAAATAGTAATTTTGCGCCGCTAAAATTATGTTTGAGGAATTTAAAGAATCGCTAGTAATTT
>DGQS01000228.1 GCA_002389785.1 Bacteroidetes bacterium UBA4408 | reverse complement strand
ATACAAAAAGGATAATCCAGGCTATAACTTTAGCGAAAGGATTAGTTTTAATGGTGGTACTTAACCCTATCACAACCGGAATAAATAGCGCCAACAATGCTCCATACACCGTATGATCAGCATAAAATGGCCACATCACCCAATGCGCAGAATCTTCGTCAAATCCATGCTGACTATGCAATACAACCGTGTAAATAATAACAGCTGTCATTGGAATAACCGAAAGCCAGATTAATTTTTTAATGTTGTCAAGATTTTTAAATAGTTGTATTCCTAAAAAGTAAAACGTACAAACAAACCATAATCTGGCAAGTAAAAACTTAAATGAAACAAGTGGCATTGATGACGATAAACAAGTAATTGAAGTCCATGCTAATGAAATAAGCAAGGCAATACTTACCGGGTGTCGAATTATACTTTTTTCAATTTTACCTTCATACAATAAGCGAATAATAAATAACAACAAAATACCAAACATTAAGGGTTCGGTTGGCATACTAAAAGCTATTTGGAAATCTGGATTTTTATACTCAACTGCCAGCGGTGTTGCAAACAGTATAAACAACATTAGTTTGTCTAATGCATAAATATAAAGCAATACGAGGCTAGCTGCAATGGGTAAGGCCAAAAACCAATATTGCTCTTTTACAATACATACCGCCGAAGCAATAATAAATAGGATACTAAATAAGTATAAACTGCGTATATGTAATTTATCAATCACCAAAAGGAATTTATTTTTCTATAATTTCAGTAAAAGCAGTCTTTCTGTCGATGTATCCGATAACAATGAGTGCAAAGAAAATTGAGGAAATTGCACTGATCAATACAATCATCCAACGCACCGGATACGATTTTTTATTAGCAGGTGATGGTTTCGATACCAAATTTGAATAGGTAAGTTTCTTATCCATATCGGTTCTAACCAAATTGTATTCTTCCAATTTTCTAAAATAAAATGACTTTTGTGAATTAATTAAATTTTTAAGCGTCAAGTATTCTCCACCTTTTTCTTGAAAATTTCGCATCAATTTAACCGCTTCTACATCTTTTAGTTTTTCAACATTGGAAGAACTTCCGGCAGTTTTTAAATAACCGCGGGTAACTTCTTTTACTTGTGCATCAAATTCAGTAATTCCATAATCGGTGCGTAAAATTTTAATAGCACTATCCATCGAGTCGATGTTATTTTTAATATCGGTTAATTGTTTTTTGTACATCACAATTAATTCGGCCGAACTTTTACGTTGTAAGCTACGTGCTAACAAATTTGCTTGATTTATAATTTCATTTACAATTACACAAGCCGTATCAGGATCCGTATCCAATACCTTAATCTCAGCCGATTCCAGATCGGTTTTACCAATGGTTACATTTTCTGACCACTCGGCCAAAACATAAGATTTGCCTAAGGGATAGCTATCGTCAATTTTGTAATGTTGTGCGAGGTGAAACTTAGTTAAAACACAATCGCGTACAGCTACCGACTGCAATAATTGTAATAACTGTTCAGTGGTTGATTCCTCACCATAAGGCAATAAATTTATTGGATACGCTACTGCAGTTGATTTGTACTTTGGTTTGATAAAGAGGCTGCTCGAAAAAAATGCAGAGCTGCCAACCGAAATAATCAACACAATAATCAATTGCTTCTTCCATTTCAAAATTAGCTGAAGCATGTTGGAGCTATTAAATTCCTGAGCCATTTATTTTTTGTTTATAGTGTAATAGTTTTCGTATCCAATAATAAAAAGTAATGCAAATAAAAGCGAGGATATCATACTAGCAGCTATAACCAGCCATCGAATTGGGTACGACTTTTTCTCAGCTATGTAACCGCGATTAATGATAAATTTTGCCGCTATATTTTTTTCAGCATCAACCTTTGCTTCTTGATATTTGGCTTTAACCAAACTCAATTGTTCACGTAATAACTCAACATAATTTCCCATCGAAAGATAGGCACCGCCATATTCTGACAAGATTTTAATTTTATCTTCCAGTTGTTTCACTCCTGCATTGTTTCCTTTTGCTAAGGCAGTTGCATATTGTTCGTTAAAAGCAGCCGATTGACTTTCGTAATCGTTTATTCCCATTCGACGCAAGGTTTTCAATGAATCTTCAATATCCTTTATTTCTTGCTTCAGCCCGTAATATTCACCTTCAACAATTTTTAATCCCATCATCGCACGTTCATGCTGCACTTTGTTTTTTATGGTATCGAGTAAACTCGAAATATCATTTGCAATATCGCAGGCTATTTTAGGGTCTTTATCCAATACTTCAATTTTAACCGACATTAATTCGGTTCTCCTAAAGCTGATGTTGTCTTCGTATTTATCGTATAATTTAGTGAGTTTGTATTTTTCCTTATCGCCAATTTCGTAATGATGCAGCAAATCATACTTTTGACAGATACGTTCGCGAATTTCATCTGAATTTAAAATTTGTAGCAACTGTTCAGCTTCGGCTTCTTCTCCGAATTTTAAAATATCATCTTTTTCCTGTGGATTTAAAATTAAGAGTGATTTAGAAATGGATGCAGTACTTGCAGGAAATAGCACCACTGTGGATTTAAATTTAGGCTCAAGCACAAAAAATGCCACAATAGTAGAAATCAAAAAAGCAATGCCTGCAACTGTTGCTAATTGCTTTTTCCATTTCAATACCAATGCAATCAAATTAGAAGAGTTAAATTCTCTTTGCCCGTTCGAATTTTCCAACATAGCGGTTAAAAATGATAAGGCGGCAAAAATAGAAAAAATATCGGACTAAGCGCTACCTTATTCTTGCATCGAAAAATATACGATTTTTTTGAATAATTGATTTTTCATTCCACATACAATTCTGATTGATTGGTTACTAAATCAAGTGATTTTACTAAACTAAACTGTTTACAAAATGCCTCCTTGCAGGTAGCTATTCAAGCATAATTCACTGCAATAAATATGTGTGTATAGAGTAATTTTTAGATTTATTTCATAAGGTCCATTCAAAGTTCTATCAATGGGATAAAATGGAAATCTGAAATAGTTCTTCCAAAATAGTAAATCAATTAATTTCAGTTTGATACTGAGGTAGAATCGTAAAAATTTTGATAAAGAAATTGCAGGTTGCTAATTTAATTACCCATTATTTTGCTGTACTTACTTGAATTACCCGGATCAATCACATTTAAAACGTTTAGCAATTTTGCTTTTTGTTCAGGAAATGCAGGGGTAAAAATATTTACAATTTCATCCGCTTTGGCGTTAAAAAACACTTGCATTAAATATGAATTTGGGGTTACATCGTAAGTAGTTTTCAAGCTAATTAAACACTCTGATATAGCATTTCGCCCATCTTCCATTTTGGTACTCATTAAATCCAATCCGGTTCGGTGATACTTATACATTGCTTGCCGGATGAGTTTATAATTCGAATTGAGCATATTTTCACAAAACCAATATTTGTTTTTATCACCATCAAACGATTTCCAGCCTTTATCGGTTGCCGACTGTGCATTGTTTACCACTGTTTGTGCTTTTACAAAAAATGGTTGCCCACCGTTCAGTGAAAAACTATCATAATCAATTCCAATGATCATATATGCATAAAAGGATAGCATCGAACTCAAATTGTCGGTGTATGTATTTTCAGCAAAAACTATGGGTTGAAATTCAACGTACTTAAAAGTAAAATCATTGTCCATGTAATTCAATAAATTTGAACTATACGAACTTTTATAAATCGGTCGACGAATTTGGAGTTGCATGGTGGCTTTAAATTCGTCAACACCTATGCGCTCGGTAATATTAATGAGCATGCTGCATTCAATACGTTCTTCGGTTTTAAATATATCATTGGTCCATTTTGTACTGTTTATAAACTCGAAGATTGACTTTTGCATACTTGAATAGATCTTCTTATCGGTACCGGAAATTTGAGTTGAATTCACAGTTACAGAACAATTCAGCTCTTGAGCCAACAGTGTTCCAACATTAAATACACTAAAAAAAATGATTGCAATTAATTTGTGTTTCATGATTATTACCGCCTTGAATTGAATCTATATTGGATGCTAATTGAGTTATTTTTTAGGACTATTAGAGCTTACCAGGTCGATCACTTTTTGAACAATATCCACCGCTACTTCCTGCTTACTTTTTAACTCAAATTTTGTAATTTTAGTATGCTTGTCAATAAGTGTAATTTTATTGGTATCGCTTTTAAAGCCGGCACCTTTGTCGTTTAATGAATTTAATACAATAAAATCGAGGTTCTTATTTTTAATCTTGGCTTTAGCATGCTCTATTTCATTATCGGTTTCAAGTGCAAAACCAACTAAAAGTTGGTGTTTTTTCTTTAGTTTTCCTAGTGATGCTAGTATATCGGTAGTATGCTCTAACTCAATGCTAGAGAATCCACTGGACTTCTTAATTTTATTTTTTGACGGTTTAGCTGGTTTAAAATCTGCAACAGCTGCCGACAACACTGCGATATCGCTGGATTTAAACAAATTTCGGCAAGCTTCCCACATATCATCGGCCGATAGTACGTCAATTCTATTTATTCCTGGGTTATTCAATTTGAGGCTGCTTGGACCAATAACCAAATCAACCTTTGCTCCTTGTTTCGCCATTTGTTCGGCCAATGCTATTCCCATTTTTCCACTGCTATGATTCCCAATAAAGCGAACCGCATCAATTGCTTCATAGGTTGGACCTGCTGTAATTAAGACATTTTTGCCGGTCAATGGTAAATTCGTTTTCCAAAAGCTTTTTATTTCAGAAACAATCTCCTCAGGTTCCGCCATTCGACCTTCTCCTATTAACCCACTTGCTAATTCACCAAATCCTGTACCTAAAACAATGTTCCCGTAACTTTTTAATGCCTCTAAATTCTTTTTGGTGGTCGGGTGTTGATACATATCAAGGTCCATTGCCGGTGCAATCATTACTTTACATTTTGCTGATAAGTATGTAGCCATGACTAAGTTATCGCAAATTCCCATGGCCATTTTAGCAACGGTATTAGCTGATGCAGGAGCTATCACAAATAAATCGGCCCAAAGAGCTAAGTCAACATGATTGTTCCATTCGCCCTCTTTATTGGTTGTAAATTCTGATACTACCGGATGCTTTGATAAAGTAGATAAGGTGAGTGGACTTATAAACTCTTTTGCATTGGCAGTCATCAATACTTTTACTTGTGCTCCTTCTTTTACAAGCAAACGAATTAAAACGGCCGATTTATAGGCCGCAATG
>DGQS01000151.1 GCA_002389785.1 Bacteroidetes bacterium UBA4408 | reverse complement strand
GAATATAGAACTTTTGTTACTATAGGAGGCATAGAGATCGAATATCAAAAGATAAAACACTAGTGGGGAGGAATCCTCTACAAGCGTGATGGACTCGATACTACAGATGGCACTTATCGAAAAGAAATGCGCAAGTATGGTTTAGAATTCAAGTAACTTTATTACTCATGGTGGTTAATCTACCTTATCTGAGCCAATTACCTAGTAAAGTTAAAGGAAAATAAAGACACTAATTTAAAAGCAGTTTTATGAATTTAAAATCAGTTTACTTATTTCTTTGCGTGTTTCTGCTATCAACTTTTGTTATGCGTGCCCAGGATAAAAATGAACTATTGGCAAAGGGAATGCAGTATAAAAAGGAGTTAAATTACAAAGACGGGATTGCCGTATTTCAACAATTGTTAAAGGCTGATTCAAGCAATGTTCAATACTTGCAAAATGCTAGTTTTTTTTATAGCAGGTATGGAAAAATATTGCCGGAAAATCAACAAATGAATCATTACAAAACGGCTGAATATTTGGCGCGTAAAGCCCTGAAAATTTCATCTGCTGATGCTGAAGGTCATTATGTTTATGCTTTGGCATTAGGAAGAATAAATGAAAATGCAAGTACCAAACAAAAAATTGCGAATGCAAAATTGATAAAATCGGAATTGGATTTGGCATTAAAAGTAAATCCTAAACATGCCGGAGCATGGCACATCCTTGGTCGTTGGCATCGTACAATTGCCGGTTTTAGTTCTATTGAGAAACTGGCCATTAATACTTTATTTGGAGGAGTGCCACCAGGAGGATCGTATGAGGATGCTATAAAGTGTTTTACTCAAGCAGTAATCATCGAACCCAAATACAAAATGCATCAGTATGAATTAGCCAATACCTATTATGAAATGGGTAAAAATGCCGAAGCTAAAATTTGGTTAAGTAAAGCAATGGCTTTATCGGCGGTAAGCATCGACGATAGAACTGCCGATGAAAAATGCAAAGAACTTCAGACAAAATTACGCTAAGCACTATCAACTTTTGTTTGTGAATATTTAATACTTGTAAAGATTTTAATCGAAAGATTGAACGCTAATTTTACAAAAAGTATTAATCGGTAAAAAGTGCGTATAGTTTTATTTTTGAGTTTATTTTTAGTTTCAATTGCACTAGGCGAACCTTTTCTATTGCCCGAAAATAAAGCAATGGATGAACAAGTACCGGTAACTTATCCTAAAAATTATTTTCGTTCACCGTTAACAATTCCTCTCACACTCGCCGGAAATTTTGGCGAAATAAGAAATAATCATTTTCATTCAGGTCTTGATTTTAAAACCGAGAATCGTGAAGGATTGCCGATTGTAGCACCGGCTGATGGCTATGTGTCGCGTATTAAGGTGCAAGCTGCAGGATATGGAAATGCTTTATACCTTACTCATCCTAATGGTTATGTTACAGTGTATGGACATTTAAGCGCATACAATGAGGCCATTACAGCATATCTGCGAAAGCAGCAATATCAACTCGAATCCTTTGAAGTAGATGTAAAACTGGATCCAAAGATGCTACCGGTTAAACAAGGCGAATTTGTTGCGTTATCTGGAAATACAGGAGGTTCAAGAGGCCCTCATTTACACTTTGAAGTGCGCGATGAAAAAACGGAATTTGCCATTAATCCACTTCTGTTTGGATTTGATGTGAAGGATTCGGTAAAACCCGTAATTAGTAAGGTTGCACTTTACCCAATGAACGAGTTATCATTTATTGATGGTAAGAGTTCTTCCACATTTTATTCTATGATTCCCCGAAAAGGAATGGATGCAGGTTTGGCTTATGCAGCCGGAGATACAATAAAGGTACACGGATTTATTGGTTTTGGTTTAACTACCTTCGATACCGAAGTTGCGCGAACAAATGTAAATGGAACCTATTCAGTTGAAGTGATTGTAGACAATGAACAAATTTATTTGCATAAGATTAACAGCTTTTCATTCGATCAATGGCGGTATGTAAATGCACACATCGATTATCCTTCTAAAAAGAACAAGGGTATTATAATTCAACGTTGTTATTTACTTCCCAACAATAAATTACCGATTTATGAAGTACATAAAAACCGAGGCTATTTTTTATTTACTGATTCAAAGGCACACTTCATAAAACTGACAGCTAAAGATATTTTTGGCAACAGCAAATCCGTTTCATTTTACGTAAAGAGTGCCGCATTAGCTCCGTACATTCCGCCAATGACTCGTCCTAAGAATATGGTAGAGAAGTTCTTATACAACAAACCCAATTCTTTTGCTACCAACGATTTTAAAATTTCATTGCCCAAAGATGTGATTTACAACGATATTAATTTTGAATTTTATGTGAGTGATTCAACTAAAGGAATTGCGCCAATTTACCACGTGCATCGTGACGATGAACCGGTACAAGCACTGTATGAAATTGCGATTAAGCCAAGGAAGTTGGTTGCTCGTTATCAAAATAAAACCGTGATTGTTTCACTAAACGGTGGAGCAAGAGTTTCGGAAGGAGGAGAGTGGGATCCCAGTTTTGGCGGCATTAAAACGCAAACTAAAACCTTTGGTAATTTTTCGCTTGCTGTAGATACTATACCTCCGGTACTTGCACCCATCAATGCATTTGCAAATAAAAAAATTACATCCGTAAAATGGCTGCGTTTTCGCATGTATGATTCCTTGTCAGGAATAAAGTCTTACCGAGGTACTATCGATGGAAAATGGATATTGATGCAATGTGATGCTAAATCAAACTTACTCTATTATATTTTTGATTCAAGCATTGGTCCCGGAAAACATGAGTTAAAGGTACAAGTCGAAGATAAAAAGGGGAACAGCAAAGTGTATGCTTACAACTTTTCCCGATAATGGCTATTTGTTGAAATTATAACTTAGACAAACTTTCATTAGTTTAAAAAGATTCGATTTTTTTTGCATGTCGCAAACCAGTTGCTTTCGAGTAAAATTAGCAGCTTCAAATCTTCCGTTGTTATTTTTTTGTAATTCAAGGTATTGATTTAATGCAACTATACCCATGCCTATTAAGATCATAAATTGAAAAAAACAATCTCTTTTATGGGTTGCTTTATAAGGCAAATTGTATAGTAGTTGCTGCACTTTTTTCATTTGTAACTCAAAGTCAGCCTTAAGTGTGTGAATATCGTTTGCTTGAGTAACAAATGTTGAAATTCCGGATTGTAAATCTTTCCAAACATCAAAAATATCGTTCACCTGTTGCAGCAAACTGCCCAATTCAAAAAGTGCTGTTTGTTCCTCCTTTTCCAATGAATTGCTCAAGGTAATACGATAAAATAAATGCGACCAACCGCCTTTTTTTTCGCTGATTTGTTTTAATTGAGAAGCTGTCAATAGGCTATTTAGTTGCTTTTTACTTTCGAGTTGTACGGTATAAATTTCATTAAAAATGTTCTCAAAAGGAGCTTTGTCTTCTAGGTTGCGATGAACCTCTTGTAAAAAAATAAGAAATAATTTTTCAGCAGAATTGTGCGCCTTAAAATCAAACGGAGCGCGCATCATTTCTTTTACCTGTGTACTGTCGCGATTTTCATGATCAAAAAAATCGTCGTATAAACCGGTCATAGCACCTTGATAACTTAGTATTTTTCGTTCTCGGCTGCTCATTTTTAAACCACGTAAGCGACAATAGTTTTCGCCTACTATCGCAACTACAAATAAGGCATAATAGTTTCTTATTTTCTTAAAATCAGTATCATCCAAAGTACCATCGTTGTTTTGCAGTGCATGCAGTAAATGAGGATCCAGTTCTTGTTTTAAATAGCGATGCTGAGTTCGCAATTGTTGAACAAGTTTAACAGAAACATATAGGAAGGGAAGAATATTTTTTAGATAATACTTCATTTCAAATTCAAATTATATGACTCAAGGTAGAGTTTTTCATTAAATGAATTCTCGTAAACTTTAAGTTTAACTAAGTTTAAGGTAATGTTGAAACCTCTGGTATAGCACGAAAAATTCCGTGTAGTTTATTCAACATAAAGCACCAAACCCTTTAAATAAGCACCTTCAGGATGAAAAATACTGGGTGCATGATCAGGTGGTTGACTCAAATAATGCAATACATGTACTTTTCGTTTAGCTATGATTGCAGCAGCCATAACCGTATTATTAAATAAATTGGTGTCGACCACTTGGGAACAGGAAAAGGTAAATAAGATTCCACCGGCCTTAATTTTTTTAAACGCTTCCGCATTCAATCGTTTATAACCTTGCACAGCATTGTGTTTCACATTTTGATGTTTTGCAAAAGCCGGAGGATCTAAAATAATTACATCGTATTTATTGGCAGCTGTTTCTAAAAAGTCGAAAGTGTCGATAGCAAAAGAGGCATGTTCAGAATGCTTTGAAAAATAACTTCGATTGAGTTCAATATTTTTATCGGTGAGTTCAATCGCTTTTTTTGAACTGTCCACACTATGCACTAAAGTAGCACCTGCACGCATGGCAAAAACGGAAAAGCCACCGGAGTAACAAAAAGTATTTGCAACAGATTTTCCTTTGCAATAGTGTGCAAGTAAATTTCGGTTTTCACGCTGGTCAATAAAGAAACCGGTTTTTTGCCCGCTTGCCCAATCAATTGCAAATAAATTTCCGTATTCTTTAACTTCATTCGTTTTTGTCTCTCCCCAAAGTAAACCATTCTCAGCTTTTATAGCCGATTGTTTCGGCATGGTTTCCTCACTCTTATCGTATATTGCATGCAATGCATCGCCATACACTTTTTGAAGCGATAGGCTAATTTCCTTCTTTATCAGGTGCATGCCAATTGAATGTGTTTGAAGCACAGCAGTCCCGTTGTAAAAATCGATAATTAATCCGGGCATTCCATCACCCTCTGCATGCAGCAAACGATAAACATTTGTTTCGGCATTGGAAGTTAAATTTAACACTTGACGTAAGTGGTAAGCTGCTGCTATTTTAGCATCCCAAAATGCTTGATTTATCTCATGTTCTTCAAAAGAAAAAACTCGCACAGCAATGCTCCCCAACTGATAATGTCCCACACCTAAAAACTCATCATGATTGCTCACCACAGTTACTATATCACCTTCTGAAGGTTCAATTTCTTTGCCTGCTGAATTTTTTATTTTCTTAATTGCACCCGAAAACACCCAAGGATGAAACCTTCGAAGAGATTGATCTTTACCGGAACTTAAAATTACTTTTGGATAAGCTTGTTGCATAACATGTTAATAAGGGTGCAAAGGTAAAATTATAAGCCTTTGCACAGCTTTTTTTTTGAATAGAAGATTTGTGGACAAACATTTATTTATTTTCGCTTTTACGAATCTTTATATAAAACTTACTTCTCAGTTTAAATTAAGCAGATGGAATTAGCTAATTTTAGAAAAGGTAAATCTTGAACTCAGATGTAAACATAATGTGGTGTATGAAAAGGTTAATTAAATTTCTGTTTTTGCTTTTCTCTACTTCAGTAGCTGCCTCAGAAATTCGAACACTTGATTCCTTGCATGCACTCATAAACAATGTTGCAATAAACGATACTGTAAAAGTAGAAGCATACATTCACTTAGCAGCACTGAATCTTGATGCATCGCCGGATAAGTCGATGGAAAATTGTAAGCAAGCTTACTCGATTTCTTCAAAAATAAATTATCAGAGAGGGATCCTCAAGGCTTGTGGATGGATAGCTTATCTCTACGAACAATTTGGAGAGATTGACTCGGCTATTTATTACAATCAAAAAGCGCTTGTTTTAGCTAAAACGCTATTAAAGATAAATGATCAGGCTTCGATAATTAATAACTTGTCTGCTATTTATAAAAATCAAGGGAAAATTGACCAAGCGCTGGCACTTCATCGGCAAGGATTAAAGTTACGCCTTCTCTTAAAAGACAAATCAGGGGTAGCTACTGTTTTCAATAACATGGCACTGATTTTCTCAAATCAAGGAAAAATTCCTTTGGCACTTAACGATTTTAGCTTGGCTTTACGATTGTATGAATTACTAAACGATTTAGATGGAGTAGCTACTGTATTGCAAAATATTGGTGCTGTATACAAAGAACAGAATGACTATGCCAAAGCCCTCGAATATTATAAACGCGCACTTGCAATAAATATACAATCAGGCAATAATTATTCTATTGCTTATTCATTTGGTGCAATTGGAAATTTATTTGAAAAGAAATCAGCACTCGATTCTGCTATGTCTTATCATTATAAATCAATGACAATTCGAAAAATTATCGATGATAAACAAGGACTTTCCTACTCCTTTTTGAATCTTGGAAGGGTTCAAAATTTATTAGGGAATTCCGATTCTGCACAACATTATTTTGAACAAAGTTTAAAGGGTTTTGAAAGCCTGGGCGATAAATGGGGCATTGCCTCAGTAACCAATTTATTGGGCGGATTGTATTTAAAAATCGGAGCACTAAAACCTGCTGAAAATTATTTACTCCGTTCCATGAAGTTATCACGCGAATTGGGTTATCCAACCGAAATAAGAAATGCAGCCGGAAATTTGCAATTGTTATACAGGCAACAAAACAACTGGCAAGAAGCGTTGCGTATGAACGATTTATATATTGAAATGCGGGATAGTGTTTTAAACGACAACAACCGTAAAGCCTATCTCACAAACCAATTTCATTACGAATATAACCTAAAGGAAAATTTGCTTAAATCGCAGCAAGAAAAGAAGGATGCTTTGGGACGTGCTGAAATAGCTAAACAAAAGTTAGTACGAAATGGATTCATTGGAGGATTTATAATTGTTTTACTTTTTGCACTCGTGTTTTTTTCACAACGGAATAAAATTAGAGACGGAAAAAAGTTAAGCGATGCATTGTTGCTCAATATTTTGCCAGAAGAAATTGCCGAAGAACTTAAAAATAAGGGAACATCTGAAGCCAGGCAAATTGATAACGTTACGGTATTATTTGCCGACTTTAAAGGCTTTACTCAATTGTCAGAAAAATTATCGCCAAAGGAGCTCGTTGCCGAGATTGATGCATGCTTCAGAGAATTTGATAACATTATGAGCAAGCATGGAGTTGAAAAAATTAAAACCATTGGAGATGCTTATATGGCTGCAGGTGGAATTCCTATTCCCAATCATACGCATGCCAAAGATGTGGTGTTGGCCGCACTTGAAATACGAGAGTTTATGTTGCTGAGAAAGAAGCAAGTTACTGCAAAGGATACAACGGTAGAAAAGGTGTTGGAAGTGAGAATTGGGATTCATACCGGCCCTGTTGTTGCAGGCATTGTAGGTAGTAAGAAATATTCGTACGACATTTGGGGCGATACCGTAAATACTGCATCCCGAATGGAATCAAGTGGAGAACCGGGGCAAATAAATATAAGTGGCAGTACTTACGAATTAATAAAAGATAATTTTGGTTGCAGTTATAGAGGCAAAATACCTGCAAAAAATAAAGGTGCTATTGATATGTACTTTGTTGAAGGAACCGAATTATCAATGAAATTGTGAGGAAGATTTTTTGGGTTAGAATAGTGGTTTGTGATAGCAATTGAATACCGGAACAGATGTTTTTAAACTACAATTTTTTTTCGGAAACTTTTTAATACATTAACAAGTATGGCAACATTTTCCGAAGTAGAGTATTATTTTCATTCACAACTTAGTGAACTTTATGATAAAGTGGAAATACAAAATTTTTACTTTTTATCATGCGAACAAGTAGTTGGATTAACACGCATGCAGGTACAATTAAGTAAGGAAATTAGTTTGGAAGAAACACAGCTACAAAAAATTTATTCAATCGTTAATCAATTACAGAAACAACAACCGATTCAATACATCCTTGGTGAAACAGAATTTTATGGATTGAGATTTCTGGTAAATGAAAATGTTTTGATTCCAAGACAGGAGACCGAAGAATTAGTTCATTGGATTATACAGGATTTTAAAAATAAAACCGATTTACAAATTTTGGATATTGGAACCGGAAGTGGTTGCATTGCAGTTTCCTTAGCAAAGTTTTTGCCTCTTGCAAAGCTTCATGCCATGGATATTTCCCAGCATGCACTTGAACTTGCTTCTGAAAATGCAAACAGAAATTCTGTATCAGTTTTAACTTATAAGTATGATATCTTGAAAAGCAATATTCCTGCATTTGATGAAGCTGTATTGTTTGATTGTATAGTAAGCAATCCTCCCTATATCCGTGCTTCTGAAGCAGAGTTAATGAATCAAAACGTGTTACATTTTGAACCTCATTTGGCCTTATTTGTAACAGATGAAGCACCATTACTTTTTTATGAATCGATTGCTAATTTTGCTCAGTTGTATTTGAAAAGGGATGGAGCAATTTATTTTGAAATTAATGAGGCATTCGGAAAGGAAGTTGTTGCATTACTCGAACGCAAAGCCTTTAAAGAAATTGTGTTAAAAAAAGATTTGAATGGTAAGGACAGAATGATAAAGGCTAAAAAGTGAACTTGTTTTTTATAAGTACATCGAAAACATACTACATTAACCAAAATTTATAAACCACAATCGGTTTTTTTTGAATCGAATTATATGACATCTGAAGAAGCAAAATTAAAAATAGACGATTTATCCGCCACCATTGAAGAACATAATTATAAGTATTACATACTTTCTAGTCCCAGTATTAGTGATTTTGAGTTCGACTCTTTACTAAACGAACTGATTGCGATTGAAAAGCAATTTCCCGAGCACTTGCGACCCAACTCACCAACACAACGAGTAGGAGGGGGAATTACCAAAGAGTTTAAAACGGTAGTGCATACCTATCCAATGTTATCTTTGGGAAATACTTACTCGCAAGAAGAAATAGCTGATTTTGATAACCGAATTCGAAAGGTGATAACCGATGACTTTGAATATGTTTGTGAGTTAAAATTTGATGGAGTTGCAATTGGATTAACTTATAAGAATGGCGAATTAAGCAGAGCCGTTACCAGAGGCGATGGAGTTCAAGGCGATGACGTAACCACAAACGTGCGAACCATTAAAACGATTCCTTTAAGATTGTCGGGGAAGAATTTTCCGGATGAGTTTGAAATTCGAGGAGAAATATTTATGCCGCATTCTTCATTTGAAGCAATAAATAAAGAACGTGAAGAAATAGATGAAGCGCCATTAGCCAATCCCAGAAATGCAGCTTCCGGAAGTTTAAAAATTCAAGATTCTACGATTGTTGCTAAACGTAATTTGGATTGTTTTTTATATGCAATTTATGGCGAAAATCTTCCCTTTTCAACCCATGCCGAAAGTTTGAAGGCCGCCAAGGAATGGGGGTTTAAAACTTCACCACATACACGAGTTTGCAAATCTTTAGAAGAAGTAACCCTTTTTATTAATCACTGGAACGAAGAGCGTAATAAACTGGATTTTGACATTGATGGAATTGTATTAAAAGTGAATCACTACAAGCAACAACAAGTGCTTGGATTCACGAGTAAAACCCCTCGTTGGGCTATATCATTTAAATTTAAAGCAGAGCAAGCAAGCACCCAACTCATCTCGATTGTTTACCAAGTGGGGCGAACCGGCGCCATTACTCCCGTTGCTAACTTACAACCAGTTTTACTAGCAGGAACTGTAGTTAAACGTGCATCCTTGCACAATGCCGACATCATTGAAAAATTGGATATACGGGTTGGAGATACCGTTTTTGTGGAAAAAGGCGGTGAAATTATTCCCAAAATTATTGGCGTTGATTTAAGTAAAAGAAGTACTACAAGTGTTCCTACAAATTATGCTGAACAATGTCCCGAATGTGGAACTCAACTGATAAGAAGAGAAGGTGAAGCAAATCATTACTGTCCGAATGAATTAGGATGTGCTCCCCAAATTAAAGGTAAGATTGAACATTTTGTAAGTCGAAAAGCAATGAACATCGATAGTTTGGGAGCCGAAACAATTGAACAATTATTTGATGCAATGCTTATTTTTAATTGTGCAGATATTTATGATTTGAAGGAAGCTCAATTGTTACGACTTGAACGAATGGCGCAGAAAAGTGTAAACAATTTACTTCAAGGAATTGAATTATCAAAAAAGGTCCCTTTTGAACGCGTGCTTTATGCTTTAGGGATTAGGCATGTTGGTGAAACCGTAGCAAAAAAAATTGCTTACAACTTTAAATCAATGGATGGTTTGTTAACGCATTTAGACCAGCTAGAACAGGTGGATGAAATTGGGCCTAGAATTACTCAAAGTATTAAAGATTATTTTGCAGACCCTAGAAATCTTGAAATAATCCATCGATTAAAATCACATGGATTGAAGTTTGAACTTACCGAAGAACAAACCCAACATTTTTCAGATAAACTGAAAGGTCTGTCTTTTGTTGTTTCGGGAGTATTTTCAAAATTTAACCGCGACGATGTAAAGAAACTAATTGAGCAAAACGGTGGTAAAAATGTGGGTTCCATTTCTGCTAAAACATCCTATGTTTTAGCCGGTGAAAACATGGGTCCGGCAAAATTGGAAAAAGCCGAAAAACTAGGCGTTAAAATAATTAATGAAGACGATTTTTTAGCTTTGATTCATGACAATCAGTAATGGTGCTTAACCACAAATTTTAGGAAAATGGACATACAAAAAAAGGCCTGCAACAATTGCAGACCTTTTTTTTTATGCTAATGCCTCGTCCTGAAATAGGTTGACACAAAAAAGTGTAACCGTTATGAATAAAGGACAATTTAGAGTTCCTAAGAGGACTCAAAGAGATTACAGTTTGGCATTCAAATTACAGGTTGTTGATGAAGTAGAAAAGGGCTTTCTAACCTATCGACAATCTCAATCAAAGTATGGAATTCAAGGCCGGAGTACCGTTTTGAAATGGTTAAGAAAACATGGTACTTTAGACTGGAAAAGTCAAAAGCCAATGAAAGACAAAAAGCCCCCAAAAAAGTATATTCATGATTTGGAAAAGAAAATTAAGCGTTTAGAAGCGGAGAAAGAAATTCTTAACAGAGCCATAGATATAGCGGATGATACTCTTGGAACAGAGATCCGAAAAAAGTATTTGCTCC
>DGQS01000045.1 GCA_002389785.1 Bacteroidetes bacterium UBA4408 | reverse complement strand
GTACCAAAACCGTGTCCCCATATTTTCCAACGGGCAGTGCAAGCACCAAGTTGCTCAAGCAACCAACTTCTTTGCTCGCTACCCAAATAAGTTTGGGCATGTACATCTTTGGTTGGATTAGGATTATCTTTACCCTTGAAACGAATAGTCGCCGGTGGGTTGTTAGAATTATAATGGCGGCCATAATTCATGATCTCGAATGGTATTTGTGGAGATACTCTTGGATATTCGCGAACTTCAAAATCGTCTGTTGACATATCAGGAGATCGAAACGACCAATTGTCGGTAAGCAGTAAATCCACATTCTTACCCCATCGCAGGACACGTTGTATTTTCAAACTGTTAATCGCTTTCAGGTTGTTTGGTTCTTCTGAAAGTCCGTCCTCATTGAACTCTTCCATAGGAGTATCTACCACCGACGGTGCATTGAATTGTTCCAACTTTGGATTTCCCGGCTGTTGAACCATTGCCGGCATAAATTCCCACCAGGCCTGATTTGCGCTTATTTTTTGATTTTGAGCAGGTGCATTGTAACCACCTCCGGCTACATACTGACTTTGATATCCTGCCCAGGCAAATTCGTGATTGTCCCAAATGCATACAAATGGCCAACGTGCCCGTGCATCCTGCAAATCGGGATCCTCAAGATATGCACGATAGAGTGTGCGATAATCATCAAGTGTTACCGGGAGATAAAAATTTCCAACCTTTCTACCTTGCGGGAATTTGTACAAATTTCTAATACGTCTACCTCTGTTTCCATTAGGATTATCTTCGGCATACCATGTAACTTCGTAAATAAAATCGCCCAGGTGTAATACAAAATTAAGTTGTTGATCTTTCGAACGAGCCTCGTCCTCAAAGATCATTTTTCGGTATGCATTCAATGCTCCTTCGTTAGGGCATTGGCAGCTCACAAAGGTAAAACGTACAGGTGTATCTGAATCGTCACTTGGTGCAGTAATCGTGCGGCCAACACGACTGGCAAAACCATGCTCATCAACAAAGCGATACCAATATTCTTGATTGGGTTTAAGTTCCTTCACTAAAAATCGGCAGGTCCAGTCAGAGGCTGCATTTATAAGGGTTGTACCACCAGCAATAATTTTTTTGAATTCTTGATCGGCAGCTATTTCTACTATTAATTTTTTAGAGCTAGAGCCGTTCACCGGAGGGCGCCTTGTCCATAAGATTACGCTATCGGCTGTTGGATCACCTGAAGCCACACCTTGAGGAAAGAGGTCGCGGCGTTCGATTGCAGGCGTGGGTAACTTGTTTGCCCAGCCTTTTCTTGTTGCTAAAGCAAAGCCTAAGAACAAGGAGGATTGTAAGAATTTGCGGCGAGTAAAATTCATTCTGTTATCTTAATATAATTTATACTTTGTTATGTTTTATAGAGCCGGAATGTGAAAACTGACATTATCAATATTTACAACTTTTTTGTATTCCATTGCCAAATTTACCGGTATTCAATTTTACTTTCATTGCTCGGTTAGTATAGCCACTTTCTAAGGACGAACGACAATTTGGAAAGTATAATTGGGAGAGGGAGCGGAATGAGAATGAGAATGAGAAGCAGAATGAGAAGGAGAAGGAGAAGGATCTGAGTAAGAATGTTTGCGCTATACTCACATTATCGATCACTTTTTGTTGAACCCAACTGGCGTGCAATTTTAGCGCGTGACCAATGCACTAGCTATTAAATACATCTATTTTAATTTTGTACGGATGTCAGAAAAATATACGTTCAGGGATCTGGTAAGCATAAATTTTGTAACGCAAATAGAAGTCACGCGCTACAAGTGTGCGCAAGTGGGTGGCAATGCATTTTAATTGGGATTCCTGTTTTGATAGAAGAAGTAAAAACGATAAATAAGACAATATTAACTATAGTCTCAGCACTTTAATTTTTGATGAATCAAGTCCATTGCTTACCTGCAATAAATAGATTCCTTTAGATATATCCCTAAAGTCAAAAACTACGGAATGCTGACCTATTTCTGGTCTTACTTCAGATACCTTGATTAATTTGCCGGTGAGGTCAAATAAAGAAATTTTTACTTCCCTGCTATCTTTTAGAGTGTAAGTAACTATTCCTGCATCACTTGTAATTGGATTCGGAAATAATTTGGTGTCGAGTAAATTTGATTCATTAGAAATCAATCCGGTGGTAAGATTTTGAATTTTAACAATTGATTGAGTCCAATCTGGGCCAGCGCTTTGTGTCCATCCAATACTGTGATTAAACATTAGAATATCATAATAGCTGATATTCCAAAAAGCTATTGAAGAATAAGTCGCAAAATTATCTGAAGTTGCGTAAATATTAAATGGATAATTTTTGAATACATAACTACTACCGCTATTTGGTAAAGAACTTACATTATTAATACTAAGTGTTTGTGTTAAATTTTGAGTTGTCCAGGAGATTCCCCCATCATGTGTGACTTTCACATAGCTACTTGCAGCAGCATCATTATGTGCCACTCCATTAATACTGTCATTCATGGTAATTGCACAAGAAGTAAATGTAGAATCAACAGTAGATACAGACCAATTATAACCTTTGTCGTATGATCGATAAACCCTTCCGGCACTCGTTGAAAACCAAACGCGATTTCCAATTTTTGAATATTTGTTTACATATCCATATTCATTGGTTAAGGGCGATGGAATATTCATTTGTGAAACCCTTAACCACGATGTACCTCCGTTAGAAGTAGTATAAATTTCAAAATATCCTCCATTGGGATCTCCAACAGCAAGGCCTGAATCCGCATTAAAAAAGCATATTGAATTTAGGAAACCTCCGGCAAATTCTGTAGTAGTTTGTTGTGTCCAACTAGTACCCGCATTATTGGTTTTCCAAACGGCCCCTCCTGCAGAACCATTAAAATCGGTTAATCCGGCCCAAACAGTATCTGAATTTAAAGCATAAATTCCTGCAAAGCCTCTGTTTAAAGGTTCAGGAACAGCAGCCAAAGTAAAGGAGGTTCCTGAATTAGTTGTAAAACCATAATTCTTCGAATTCGTTGAAGAAAAACCAAACATACCTGTCCACATGACATTTGCGGATGGCGCTGAAAAAATACCCGGTATAGAATTAAGGCCGGTTACGTCTAACGGACAAAAGACAGCATTTTGAGACAGTCCCTGCTGTGCGAAACATCCGAAAATAAGAAGTAAATTAAATACAAGTATCCTTTTCATATCATTTTTTGGTTTATACAATTAGCAGTTCAAATACATTTAAACAAATGTATCATTTAATAATTATTAAGTGTTTGGATTAATTTGAACCGGATTTTGCAAGTGAGAAACAGAATGAGAATGAATCAATCAGAAAGAGAATAATCGCTCTCGCTTTCATTCTCTTTCTGTTTCGTGGAGTCTACTGACCTAATGTCGAACAAGAGTAATATTGAGATTGAGCATTTACTAAGATTGAGAAAATTTTTCGCTTTTGCTAAACTATTGAATAACAATTTTCTTATTCAAAAAACCTTTGCCATCCTCTTCTATCCTCAATACATATACACCTTTTGATTGCTGAGATAAATCTATTACAGTAGGTTTATTTTTCTGCAGTTGTGATTGATAAACCAATTCGCCCAACACATTGAATATTTTTACACGCCCTTCTTTTCTGATTGAACTTGAAACATTAAAAATACCAGCACTTGGGTTGGGATAAATAGTTGTTATGTTATCCT
>DGQS01000171.1 GCA_002389785.1 Bacteroidetes bacterium UBA4408 | reverse complement strand
CGGAGTCGAAACCCGTGGGTTGCCGTCGCTGATGATGATCCAACGCACTCCTTCGACTTCGCTCAGGATGACCTTGAGGGGATATTAAATTTTACCGGCGATTTTATTTATGGTAGTTACAATTAGCTTATCCCAACTATGATTGTTGAGTAATAATTGTTGCGCTTGCTGCTTTTTAAGTAATAATTGGTCGGATGGTAATTCAATAGCTTCTATAAGCGCATTACGAATAGCATGTACTTTTGGTGCAAGCAAGAGCCATCCGGTTTTTTCACTTACCAATTCATTTACAGCCCCAACATCTGTAGCAATGGCTGCTAATCCGCAGGCAAATGCTTCTAAAATTACGGTCGGCATTCCTTCGGCATAACTCGCACAAACCAATACATCGCAGGCCGTTATTAATTCTTTAATTTTATGTTGATCACTGATTGCTCCATGATACTTAATTCGAGCATCTTTCAACTTTTTCGCATCCGGAATTGGACCAATAAAATGAAATTCAAATGCAGCATCAGCCGGCAAAAGCTCAATCGCTTTAGTTAGTTCCTCTATCCCCTTTCGGCGCTCATAACGACCAACAAACACAAATTTAAGTATGCTGTTGCGTGCATTTATTTGCGGATTAATCCACTCATTCGCTTCAATCCCAATCGGAATTTGAATAATGCGGTTATGATGAAAACCCATATCCAACAGTATTTGAGTAAGATTTCCGCCAAGCGAAAAAATACGATCGGCATTTTCTAAATTATAGCGCATGGCTCGTTTCAAAAGCAATTGCTGCAATTTAGCCTTAATGCCGGGTGCTTGCTGAAAAGGCTCCATACCATGAAAATTAATTCCTGTTCTTGGAAACTTTTCTAACTCGGTGATCGCTTTCAATATTCTCCAACCGGCAAAACCTTGTATGTAAATAAAATCAACGGGTGCATTTTGCTTCAGCTTGGTATAAATGGCTTCTGAATACTTAAACGACTCGCGCAAATAATGCCCGGGCAACTTACCGGCTTTAGGAAATGGAATAATATAGGAATGCAAATAACGCTTCTCTTCTGCGGTAAAAAATTCGAGCTTTGAACTGTCGTAAGTAGTGTTTTGTATACAGTGATATAAATGTACTTCTACTTTTTTTTGCGCAAAATACTTCGCTAAGTAATACGAATGCTTTTGCATACCGCCCATGGCGTAAGGAAAAATACCATCGGTAAGCAAAGCTATTCTCATGTTAAATAATATTTAATTCCTGCAAAAGCAAAGTATAACTCAAATGATTTTGCGCTGAATCTTTATAAAAATATTTCTTCGATAAGTCTATCAAGCGCTGCTTCTCATCGTGTGGACGTTTGCGCAAATTCATCTCCATATCGGCACCGGTAACCAACCAACCGCAATGGTGATACTTTACAAATTCAGAATAATCGCCTAAATTTTCAGAAATAAGTACCGGTAAACCAAGCGCCAAATACTCCGCAAATTTAGTAGGTGAGGCAACCGAATTGGTAAGCGATTGTTCGCGAATTAAAATACCATAATCACCAACTGATAAGTACAAATTAATAAAATGATGATCTATCCATTTTGTATACACATTCGATGGATAGCGGCTTTTGAGGTTCGAAACAAATTCATCTTCGCGTGTAAGAAACAAAATTTTCACACGTGGATTTTTCTCAATTTGGGTAGTTAAAAATTCAGTAACTAAATTAAACGATTGCCATCCGGCCGCCGAGCCTGAATAAACCAGCACTACATCTTTTTCATCGAAACCAAATTCGGCGCGCACCTCTTTAATTCCTTCTTCAGTAAAATCAGAATGAGCAAAATTACTGAGCAAAGTAGTGGGTATTACAACGTGCTTTTTTTGCATGTAGTCAAAATGTGTTTTCCAGTATTCAACTAGCTTTTGTGAAACAGCAATTCGAAAATCGGATTCGAGTACTGCAATTTTTTCGGCAGGTTTTACGGCATCGCGAATGTTCGCATCGGGAGTAACATCGTATTCGGTCCATTCGGCAAAAGTAGCTCCGCGTCCATCGTAAACCACCTTTTGCAAAGCGCTGTACTTACGCATCATTATACCCAAATTAGTAGCAAAAGGATTGCGGCAAATAGCAGTTTTATGACGGGCAAAAAAATTAATAAATAAGAGTGGCAAAATATTCCATTTCCAAATTTGTAACGGAAATAGCGGCAACACATAAACATGCTTGTACGCACGTTTTATTTTAGCACGATTGGCAAAATAAACTCGAGGCGAAAAAAAAGCAATGAGCCGAACCCTTGTCGAAAAATTTTTAGATAAATAGGTACATACATCAATTACCTGACTTTGGTATACCGACGAGTAGCCGTCGTCGAGCGTAATATAGAGCATTAGTTTTTAGTAAGAATTTTAATAATACGTTCGGTAGACTTTCCATCCCAATATTTCGGAATTTTTCCTGCTTTGTAGGTACCGTTTACAATGGTATTAATTTTACTTTTAATTTTTTTGAGGTCAAATGCAATCAGTTCGTTTGAGCCAATGGTAATGGTTACGGGTCGTTCGGTATTGGAGCGCAAGGTTAAACATGGAATTTGCAAAAAGGTTGTTTCTTCTTGTATGCCACCACTATCGGTAATAATAAACTTCGACTCTTTAATTAATTTTTGAAAACTAAAATAATCGAGTGGATCGGTAATTATTAAATTGGGATTGTTTTTAAGCTGCTGATGCAAATTAAAATATTCCATGCTACTAACGGTGCGCGGATGAATAGGGAAAACTACTTTAAAATCGAGGGTTACCATATCAATGAGGCCAATTAGTTTTTGTAGTCCCTCTTTAGTATCAACGGTTGCCGGTCGATGCATGGTCATTAATACAAACTGTTTCGACTGTACACCAATTTTGCGCAAGATGGTCGATTTCTCAATTTGCTTCGAAAAGGCCACCATGGTATCAATCATGGTATTGCCCACCATAAAGGTATTTTTATTGGTTTTACCTTCTTTCAACAGGTTATCGAGTCCGCTTTGTTCGGTCACAAAAAACAGGTCGCTAATGGCATCGGTTAATATGCGGTTATGTTCCTCGGGCATGCTTTTATCGAAACTACGCAAGCCGCTTTCGAGATGTGCAATTTTAATATCCAGTTTATTGGCAGTAAGCGCAGCGGCAAAGGTTGAGTTAACATCGCCTACCACAATTACCCAATCGGGCTTATGGTCGATGAGCACGTCCTCGAGCTTGCTAATAATTTCGGCCATTTGCTTGTTGGCAGTGCTTGGCGCGATATTTAAAAAATAATCGGGAACCAGATTAAACTGTTCAAAAAACACATCCGCCATTTTGGTATCGTAGTGCTGGCCGGTGTGAACTACCTTTATTTCGAGGTTGGGAAACTTTTTAGCTTCCTTTTTAAACTGCGTTATTTTTATAAAATTTGGCCTAGTGCCAATTACAATCAGTAGCTTCTTTTTTTTTCCCATCCGGTACAATTCCTATTTTGATAAAGTAGTGATTATCAATACACTTTACCGTACTCATTTCATCCAAAGGCACAAATATAATTGATTTTAAGCAAACGAACTGTGCCTTAGTTTCAAGCGAATCAATAATGTGCTTAGATAGCTAAGTAAGTGTGGCATTCTCCGATGAAAAATCGGAGCCGGGCTTTCGCCACTCGCATCCGCCGGCTGGCGGAGTGCTCAAACAAAGGCTCTATCCCTAATGCGGAACTCTACTTTTACATTCAAACTTGTTTTCTGTTTCATGTTTTATTAAAATTAAGTAAATCAATAAATTAATCCATAATTAACTTACTAAATACTATTTCGATGCATCAGCTCTAAAATGTATCCTGATTAGAGCACATATCCTAAATGATATTTAATCTCAAAATTTATAAATTACCTAATCCCTTTTGGTGAATTTTATCTTCAAAATCTAAAAATATCCCTAAAAAATCATCCTTTTTAAGTATTGTCCAAAACCATAATAGCGTCTATTTTGCACACCTCTTTCATCCAAAACCAACGTATTTATACTTACTAAACGAGTATGTCAAAAAGCTATAGCGCAAGTTGTATTGTACATCGAGGAGCAAACCGAATCGCCGTTAAATTTAAAGCCGATCGAGCGTTAATTGAACGTTTCAGGAAGCTCGAAGGCGCGTTGTGGAGTCAAACTTTAAAAACCTGGCACTTACCCGATACTCCCGAATACCGCAAGCAATTTAAAGTAGAACTTCCTGAAACGACCTCGCAAGTGGCTGCAAACATTGAAGTGAACAATTCTATTCATCAAGTTTCACAAGAAACGCAGCCCATTAATAAAGCTAGCAACAAAAATACAACATCGGCTGCGCAAACAAATTCCGCACAAAGCGAACAGAACCAAAAGGTACAAAGTACCAACACGCAGAGTTTAACTAAGGCAAAACAATTTTGGGTAAAGCCTGTAAACTCAAGTGACAAAGCTCAAGTATCAGGTAAATTATCGTTAAATAAAAGTATACAATCATCGCTAGAGCAGCAGCAAAACAAGGTACAGCAAGCAACTCGTGGTATAAGCGAAGAGCGAAGTAACAATTCCAAGCCTATTTCGGATAGCTTGGCTGCACAAATAACCAACTTTAATCGTTGGCTAAAATCGAGGCGTTATAGTTCAAATACGATAAAAACTTATTGTGAAGCAATTAAATCGTTTTTAGTATTTGCCAACAAGGAGCAATTAGATCAAATAAACAATAGTGATATTATAAATTTCAACAACGATGTAATTGTAAAAAACAACTTATCTGCTTCTTTTCAAAATCAAGTGGTAAATGCAATAAAGTTGTTTTTTAGTACCATCGAAAACCGGCAGATACAAATTGAATTAATACATCGGCCTAAGCGTCCAAAATTATTACCAAATGTTTTGAGTAAAGAAGAAATTAAATTACTTTTAAGCGTTTCTTCAAATATTAAACACCGCACCATGTTGAGTTTAATTTATAGTTGTGGATTGCGTTGTGGTGAGTTGTTGCGATTAAAGCCTGTGCATATAGATACACAGCGAAGGTTGGTAATTATAAAGCAATCGAAAGGGCGAAAAGATAGAATTGTGCCTTTGAGTGTTAGGGTATTAGCATTACTAAATGAGTATTATAGTACTGCCGGTATAACGAATTGGATATTTGAAGGACAGGTAAAAGGCGAGCCTTACGACGAAAGAAGTTTACAAATGGTGTTGAAGCAATGTTTACAAAAGGCAAAAATTAATAAGCCGGCAACTTTGCATTGGTTGCGTCACAGTTATGCAACCCATTTATTAGAAAGTGGTACTGATTTGCGGTATATACAAGAGTTGTTGGGACATAGTAGTAGTAGAACAACCGAAATATACACACATGTAAGTAACAGGGAATTACAAAAAATTGTTTCACCATTTGACACCTTATAAGCATGCAACAACAAACCCCCAAAACCTTCGCCAATCTCCCACACACCTGCCTACATTACGTAACTTTTAATCGGGTATAAGCTAGTTATCAGTAACCACAAAATACGGATTTCGTAAAATGATTAAATAGAGTAAAATGAAGAATTTATTTAGCATTTTGATTTTA
>DGQS01000023.1 GCA_002389785.1 Bacteroidetes bacterium UBA4408 | reverse complement strand
CAACTGTTTAACAAGTTATATTTAGCGTATTAAAGCCATCAATTCATTTCTCCAAATTAAACTTACTACTCCCGAAATTGCAACTACGGCTCCAATTGCTGATTTAATTGATATCTTTTCGCGATAAAACAGTATTGCCAACGGAAGTACCATTACCGGAACGAGCGAAAATAGAGTTTGCGCAACCGAAACATTAATTAAAGAGACAGCATACATGGATAAAACTACTCCAAGTGTTGGCCCAAAAAAAGTTCCGGCAATTAAATATTTTATTCCATTATTCTGATTTAAAATAATGGGTTGATTAATTTCCTTAAGCTTACCTCTTCCAATGGTTAAACCATATGTAACCACAACCGATACAAACAAGCGAATAAATGTTGCATGAATGGAGGTAATATTTTGATCATTTATTGTAAAACTCATTCCCATTTTTGCAAAAACCAAACCGAAGCCTTGACATAAGGCTGCTAATATGCCCATTACAATTCCCTTTTTAGTAGAACCAAATTCGCTTTTTGCAATTTTTGATTGTTCCTTTTTGCTCATGTTTATCCATACAATCCCCGAAATAGTGATTGCCATTCCCAGTATTCCTAAAAAATTTATAGTTTCATTTAGCATGAAATAACTGAGAATTAGGGCTGCACCGGGAGCAAGCGTGCTAAAAACACTTGCCAAACGTGTACCTAAAATAGCATAAGAGGTAAATCCAAAATAATCGCCTAATGCTAATCCAACTACCCCTGATAATCCGAACCAAAACCAATGTTGAGGCAAAGCGGAAGTGAATAATTCTTTAGGGTTTAACCGGTAGAGCAACATGAGCAAAATACCCAAAGAAACCATTGCTAAAAGCATACGAAAATGATTCACTGCATTGGGATTCATGCGGCGTGAGGCTTCTGTAAAAGGGAAAACACCAATGCTCCAGGAGAGTGCTGTAAGTAGTGCGACAATTTCGCCCCAATAAGTGCTATTCATACAATGGGCAAAACTAATTTAATATTTCGATGATTCTGGTAAAAGTTCCTCATTATAAATTGAATATTTTTGGGTGAAACTCTAATTTTTGTAAATTCGCAATCCAAAAAAAATAAGTCCATACGATGTTCGAAAATTTAAGCGAAAAGTTTGATAGGGCCTTCAAAGTTCTGAAGGGGCATGGAAGCATTAGCGAAATAAATGTAGCTGAAACACTCAAAGAAGTGCGTAAAGCACTCTTGGATGCGGATGTTAATTTTAAAATTGCAAAGCAATTTACCGATACTGTAAAGGAAAAAGCCCTTGGGCAAAATGTTCTTACCTCAATTTCGCCAGGCCAATTAATGGTGAAATTAGTGCATGAGGAGCTGACTACTTTAATGGGAAGCCAAAAGGTAGATATCAATATTAAAGGACAACCCGCAGTTATTTTAATGTCGGGTTTGCAAGGGTCAGGTAAAACCACATTTTCGGGTAAATTAGCGAATTATTTAAAAAGTAAAAAAGCTAAAAGTCCACTATTGGTTGCTTGCGACGTGTATCGTCCGGCAGCAATAAATCAATTGCAAGTGCTTGGCGAGCAATTGGGAATTCCTGTATTTGCAGATGTCGATTCTAAAAATCCTGTAGCTATTGCAAAAGCAGCAATTCAGTTTGCAAAAGACAATAATCACAACGTAGTAATAATTGATACTGCCGGTCGTTTGGGTATCGATGAGGCGATGATGAAGGAAATAGAAGCTGTAAAAAATGCAGTAAACCCTTCAGAAATTTTGTTTGTGGTAGATGCTATGACCGGTCAAGATGCAGTAAATACAGCCAAAGCATTTAATGATAAATTAAACTTTGATGGAGTTGTTTTAACAAAACTCGATGGAGATACACGTGGTGGGGCTGCTCTTTCAATTCGCTACACCGTTGACAAACCCATAAAATTTGTTGGTACAGGCGAAAAAATGGAAGCCTTGGATGTGTTTTATCCGGAACGTATGGCCGACCGTATTTTAGGAATGGGTGATGTGGTTAGTCTTGTTGAACGTGCTCAGGAACAATACAATGAAGAAGAAGCAAGAAAGTTAAGTAAGAAAATCGCGCAAAATCAATTCAACTTTAACGATTTTTTAAGTCAGTTGCAGCAAATTAAAAAAATGGGAAATCTGAAAGATTTAGTAGGAATGATTCCCGGAGTTGGTAAAGCTTTGAAAGGGATGGACATTGACGACAATGCTTTTAAAGGTATTGAAGCAATTATACACTCAATGACACCTTACGAAAGGGAAAATCCAACCGTATTAAATGGAAATCGACGTAAACGCATTGCTTCAGGAAGCGGTACCAACATTCAGGAAGTAAATAAACTGATAAAGCAATTTGAAGATACCAGTAAAATGATGAAGATGATGGGAAATAAAGAGCAAATGGCTAGAATGATGAAGCAAATGCAAAATATGCCCCAAGCTAGAAGGTAAGATTGGTTTTTTCACGGAAATATCCATTTAAATAATAGTTTGAGATAGTCGGTATAATTAAGATTACTGCGATTCATAAATAAAAAGCACTGAGTAATACCTTATATAAACCCCATACACAAATGCAATTACTCGATGGCAAAGCCACTTCACTTCAAATACAAGAAGAAATACGAGCAGAAGTAGAGGCTATTCGGCTCAGAGGTGAAAAAGTTCCACATTTAGCAGCCGTAATTGTAGGTAATGACGGTGCTAGTGAAACCTATGTTGCAAGTAAGGTAAAAACCTGCGAGAAAATTGGATTTGAATCAAGTCTTATTCGTTTACCTGCCGAAGTAACACAAATTGAATTATTGGCAACAATTTCCCGTTTGAATGAAGATAAAAATGTGGACGGTTTTATTGTACAATTACCTCTTCCTAAACACATCGACGAACAAACTATTATTGAATCAATAGCTCCCGAAAAAGATGTGGATGGTTTTCATCCAACTAATATAGGAAAGATGGTGTTAAATTTACCAACCTTTTTACCGGCAACTCCTTATGGAATAATGGAACTTTTAAAACGCTATTCCATCCATACTGAAGGAAAAAACTGTGTAGTACTTGGAAGAAGCCATATTGTTGGTTCACCAATGAGTATACTAATGGCTCGAAATACCAATCCGGGCAATTGCACAGTAACCTTGACGCACAGCAAAACAAAAAATCTGAAAGAAATATGTTTGCAAGCCGATATACTGATAGTAGCGCTTGGAAAGGCCGAATTTATTACTGCCGATTATATAAAGCAAGGGGCAGTGGTAATTGATGTTGGGATCACGAGGGTAGAAGCTCCTGAAGGTAAAAGCGGATATAAATTACTGGGTGATGTAAACTTTTCTGAAGTAGCACCAAAATGTAGTTATATTACTCCTGTTCCTGGTGGTGTTGGACCGATGACGATTGCCGCTTTGTTACAAAACACGCTTTGGGCGGCGAAAAAAAACTAAATTTTTCACCGACAATAGTACTTCTTAAGAAGTGTTAATTCAAATGAAAATTACTTTAGCATCCTTCATAGTATTCTAAATTTTCTATTTTTGTTCACTTTTAAAAAAAATGAAAATCCTAGTAAATGGATAAGTACAACCAAAATATGGCTGAGGGATTAACTTATGATGATGTACTTTTGGTACCTGCTTATTCAGAAGTTCATCCTAAAGATGTTACCATAAGTTCATATTTCACCAAAAGTATTGTATTAAATACTCCCATAGTTAGTGCAGCTATGGATACGGTTACCGAAAGCGAAATGGCAATTGCGATCGCGCAAGAAGGAGGACTTGGTGTACTGCATAAAAATATGAGTATTGCTGAACAAGCCGAGCAGGTAAAAAAAGTTAAGCGCTCCGAAAGTGGAATGATACTCGAACCAATTACTTTACATATAAATGCAAAGGTTGGAGATGCATTTGCAATAATAAAAGAAAATAAAATTGGTGGTATACCTGTGGTGAACGATGCTCATGAATTATTGGGTATCATCACGAACCGCGATTTGCGTTTCGAAAAAAACATGAATTTGCCGGTAAGTGAGGTAATGACTTCTAAAAACATTATTACCACGAGAGATGGCAAAGACCTGGTTAAAGCAGAAAACACCTTACGCGAACACAAAATTGAAAAATTACCGGTAGTTGATGCTTCAAATAAATTGATGGGGCTCATTACCTATAAGGATATTATTAAAACTCGAATTCGACCCAATGCATGCAAAGATGAATTAGGTCGCTTGCGAGTTGCTGCTGCAGTAGGAGTAACACACGATACCATGCAGCGCGTTGAAGCCTTGGTTAAAGCTGGTGTTGATGCAATTGTTATTGATACTGCGCACGGACACTCAAAAGGAGTTATAGATACCTTAAAAGCTGTTAAGCAAAAATTTACCAATCTTCAAGTAGTTGTTGGAAATATCGCTACTGCCGATGCTGCACTTGCACTTGCTGATGCAGGAGCAGATGCTGTGAAAGTTGGGATTGGTCCAGGTTCAATTTGTACTACACGTGTAATTGCCGGGGTGGGTGTTCCACAACTTACGGCCATTATGGATACTGCCGAAGCATTAAAAGGAAGAAATATTCCGGTTATAGCCGATGGAGGAATCAGGTATACAGGCGACATTGTTAAAGCATTAGCGGCAGGTGCCAGTTCAATTATGGCAGGTTCGTTTTTTGCCGGAGTTGAAGAATCACCGGGTGAAACCATTA
>DGQS01000165.1 GCA_002389785.1 Bacteroidetes bacterium UBA4408 | reverse complement strand
ATTACATTGACGATGTAAGTTTGTTTGAAATAACAACACCTAAAACAATACACGATACCACCATCTGCTTAGGCGATAGTTTACTGCTTGGAGCTAACGATACTGCCATTAGTTGCACATGGTATCCTAAAATTGGATTAAATGATAGTACTTTGATTAATCCCACTGCTATTCCAAAGTTAACAACTAAGTATTATGTAAGTCATCAAAATACTTTTGGCTACACAGCAACAGATAGTGTTTTAATAACTGTTATTGATTGTTCTGGTGAGAGCTCACTTTGGGTTCCCAATATTTTCAGCCCGAATCAAGATAATCAGAACGATTTATTTTCGATTACTTCAAAAAATATTGTTCACTTAAATTGTAAAATAGTTAATCGTTATGGAGCATTAGTTGCTGAAATTAATGAACTAAATCAAAGTTGGGATGGGCGCAGTAATAGTGGAAAGGAACTTAGTGATGGTGTTTATTATTATTATTTAAATGCTATAGGTCGCGATTTAAAGAAATATGAATTAAAAGGTTTTGTTCAGTTGGTGCGATAAGTAAATACTGAAGAATCAGTGGTTTTCCAAATCTTTTTTTTGTCTAAATAAATTTAGAATTGTTTTATTTCCTGCTTAATTTCTTTATCAAAAATAAAAGTACCAAATGGTAAAAGGGAAGCTACAAATGCCCTAAGTGATTTAAGTATGGTCCAATTCATTTTGAATTTAACGAATGCCAGAAAAGTACAAAACAAAATAAATAATAAGCCGTGCACCCATCCCAGATACTTAATTACCAATAAATTACCACTCAGGTACTTTAAGGGCATCGCAATGCCGAGCAAAGCCAAATAGGATACACCTTCAGCAATGGCTATGTATCTAAATAGTCGAAGTAGTTTTTGAGCATTCATAAAGTAACGATGATTTATTTTTAGAAGCCGCAAATGTACTACAATGTTCATCATAAAAAGCGCCATATTGCTAGTTATCATCAGAAACAATTCAGGCAATCTTCTATTTGAGTATTCTAAAAATCGAAAGGAAATTGATTAATTCGTTTTTTTTAAAGAAATTATTTTACATTTGCTTTGATTAATAAGTAAGAAAAATCAATACAATTACATAAACTATAAAATAGAGTTTAATTCAGTAGGTTAACTACCAAGTAATTAAAACTATTGCTTACAAAACAAATTTAAAGACTTATGAAAAGAAAAATGATTTCATTTGGTAAACTGTTAACCGTATTCGGGCTGTCGACAATGCTTTTTGTTGCATCTTGTAAAGAAAAGGAACGCGATTTTGAAGTTCCATGTGAAGCACCAGCTGCCCCACATGCAAGCAATAACAGTCCGGTGGCAATTAATTCTCAAATTCAGTTTACAGCCGAGTCTATTGCAGGGGCAACTTACAGCTGGTCTGGTCCTGCAGGCTTTTCTTCGTCTGAACAAAATCCAGTTATTACTTTTACAAAAGCTTCTCAAGCAGGTGAGTATTCGGTTATTGTTACTGTAAACGGATGTGCCAGTGAACCTGGTTTTACTTACGTAAGTTCTTGCAATGCCGCGCCTGCCATCTCTGTCAGCAACGGAAGTCGTTCCGATGGAACCTTTGTTGTGGGTGATACAATTTCGTTGAACGGAGCATTTAATGCCAATGCAACCTACAGATGGTCTCGTCCAAATGGAGCTACTGATACCCTTGTTCAAAATTTCTCTATAATTGGCTTAAAAGCGAATCAATCAGGAACCTATACCTTTCGTATGACCTTAACGAATGGCGGCGCCGGTTGTACTACCCCTGATAGTGCTTTAACAATTACAGTAAAACCAACTAAACCAAAAACTTCAGCTATCGGTATGAGTTCTATTGGAACTGATGCTGCAACTGCTACTTACCTAACTACCATTGATGCAACCCTCTCAATGAGAGCAACTGAAACCATTGTTAGCCCGGGTGCAACTTTTAAATGGTCAGGTCCAAATGGTTTTACATCTACCAACGATACTATCACAATTACCGGAGTAACCAAGGCTGCTGAAGGTACTTACTGGGTGCATTCAATTGTAAATGGGGTAAAGAGTGACTCTGTGAGCCGCAAAGTAATTGTAAAATACGCAAACAATTCTTGTGGTACAGATACGCAAGTTGTGGATGCAGTGAGCGGACAAACTTATAAAATTGCCCAAATTGCCGGACGTTGCTGGACCAAAGAAAATATTCGCAAAGCCAATGGTTCTGAAGTATTTACTTGGAATGAGGTAAATGCCGTTACAGTTGTTGATTCTCAAAGCGTTTGTCCTGCCAGATGGCACGTTGCATCAGATGCTGATTATACAGCATTAAGTACTGCTGTTTCAAACAATGGCGATGCTTTAAAAGATGTTGTTCAAGTTGATGGAGGAGGAACATCCGGAACCAACACCAGTGGCTTTAGTGCAAAAATGAATGTTAATTTAGGAAAGTCGGTGATAGCAAATGCGGCTACTCCAATCACATCAAACATTATTAAAACTGCAAACACTACAGGATTAACTGTTGGAAGATTGGTAAAGGTAACTACTGGAAATGGGGTACTTCCTCCTGGAACAACCATTACCGCTGTTACTAGTGCAACACAATTCACAGTATCTAACAATCCAACAACAGCTTTGGCACTTGGTAATACAGTTGCTGAACAATATTATCATGCATTTTTCTGGACCAGCACAGCTTTATCATCTAATTACGTTTGGTATCGCCAATTGTTTCCTGACAATAGCAACATACTTCGCAATACACAGGATTTAAGTGTTACCAGATCATATAGCGTGCGCTGCATTAGAGATTAATTTTTATTTGAAAAGATTAAAAAAAGCTGAATCCATTAGATTCAGCTTTTTTTTTGAAGAAGGGTGTAGTTTATTTGAAATTGCTTCCTTTTAAACGCTTTGATCTAATTCAAATTTCTTAAATAGCAACAAAGACATTATAAAAAAACTTGATACTCATTACTAGACTTATACTTTCTCTCTGTATTATTACTATATCAGTTCATGCACAAACCGATAGCAGCTCTTGGTCAAAGAAACCCGCTGTTTTTTTTTCCGGATTAGCCGACTTCTATTATGCTTACGATTTTAATGAAACTAAAACAGCAATTCGGCAGTCCTTCTTATACAATTACAATCGACATAATGAGTTTAATTTAAACCTTGGTTTAATTAAGGTAAGTGCCAAACACGCAAAGTATAGAGCCAATTTAGCATTACATGCTGGTACCTATGTACTGGATAACTATGCAGCTGAGCCTGCAGCTTTGCGACCTATTTATGAATTAAACTTAGGATTTTCACTCCATAAGAAAAATAACTTGTGGATTGATGCAGGAATATTTAGTTCACATATTGGTTTTGAAAGTGCCATCTCAAAAGATTGTTGGACACTTAGCCGTTCGCTTCTTGCCGAAAATTCACCTTATTATTTATCAGGTATTAAATTAACATTCAATCCAAATGCACACTGGGAACTTGCTGCTATCGTATGCAATGGTTGGCAACGAATAAAAAAAATATCCGGAAATTCCTTGCCATCCTTTGGTTCCCAAATTAAGTACTTAAGTGGTGACAAACTTACTTTTAACTGGAGTACTTTTATCGGTACCGACGATCCCGATACAATTAGAAGAATGCGTTACTTTAATAATTTGTATCTGCAAGTTCAGCTAACAAAAAAAATGGGATTAATTGCAGGTTTGGATGTTGGCGAACAACAAACAAAAAAGCACGGCTCCAATTATTCAACTTGGTTTAGTCCGGTTATTATTTTTCGCAATTCATTTACAAACAAATGGTCTGTTTCTGTTCGTGCTGAACACTATCAAGACAAGGATCAAGTTATTATTTCTACGCTTACACCTCATGGGTTTCAAACAAGCGGGCTTTCACTAAATCTAGATTACTTACCCAATAAAAATAGTGTATGTCGAATAGAAGGCCGCTGGCTTAAGAGTGCTGATAAAATATTTCAAAAGCAAAATAGAAATGTGTACGAAAATTTCGCGCTTGTAAGTTCATTAGCAGTATACTTTTGACAGTTTACAAACTTTTGAAATACCATGCCTTCGCTTAAATTTCAACAATAGGCCTAAGTACCTTAAGGTTTTTCAAGCTTTTTAATGGTTTCATTTAATCGAGACTTTTGTGCTTCGGGTGCTTTACTTAATGCGATTTTGTAATTGCTTAATGCAGATTTTTTATTTCCGCCGAGTTCATAAGCTTCCGCCAAACTATCATATACATTCCAAGAGGAGGGGTAACGTTTAACATTTATTGAAAAGATGTTAATCGCCTCTGAATTTTTGTTTTGCGATAATAATTGATAGCCATAACTGTTCAATTGTGCTTCATCTGCTAATTCCATCGCTTCTTTAGAAAGCTTTTCTGCTTCAGCTTGATTGTTCTGTAAAGCTTTTAGTTTCGATTTAGTGGTTAAATTGGTAAAATTCTTTTGGATAGTGATCGATTTTTCTATCCATTTTTCAGCCATGTCCAAATGAATGATATTGCTTATACAATAAGCAGCTGCTTGATTGTATCCTTGCCAAAAAAAACCATTTATATGCACCAATTCTTTTTGCATACTCTGAAAAACAGTTTCCGGAACATCAACTTCTACCAATACCGGAACACGTAATTTTTCCCAGCGTAATTCAAAAGTAACAGCTGAAGCAGTTGGATTGATGAAATAATATCCAAGCCAGTCTTGCATTTCAGAGGATAGCGGTTTAGCTTTAATACGAAGCGCATCTTCTGATTCTGAATAAAAGAAACTTCCCCAAGAGTAATAATTCTTTGAAAAGATGATGGTCCATTCATCCTTTTCAGGAATCATATGTAGTCCATAAGTACCTGCAAGCAATTGTTTACCGCCAATTTTCACATCGGTCGAGAAGGAAATACTGGTATTTTCATTCGCTCCTGCTCGCCAAACTTTACCGTAAGGAACTAAATCTCCCCATACTGTTCTATTCTTGATAAGCGGACTGTGGTAGTTAATTTCTATATCGGTTAATCCAATTCGTTGACTCACTTTTGCTGCTTGACTAGCTTCGGGTTTTTTTAATTCAGTTTGAGCCAAAGCAGCAAAGTTGCATAGAATAATGGCGAATAAAAGGAAAGGAAGTTTTTTCATTGTTTTGTTTTTAGTGGTGAAATTTAATTAAAAGTTTAATAAGCAATTTGTAATGTTAGAACCTACTTATGGGTTTATCTGTCAATGAGCTGTAATCATTCTCTGTTTTTATTACTCCTAAATTTACGGATTAAAAAAATATGTTTCCATGCTGCTGTCCACCAATATTCTATTTACAGTATTTTTTAATTCAAGAAAATTCAAGAGTTAAAGCTTCAGTATTTTTTTTGTAATTTTTTTTGATTTAGAGATATGGGTTACATAATAAACTCCCTTTGCTTGAATACCTTGTTGTTTTAAGTCTATGGTAATTTCATTCACTGTGTGGGATATATTAATTCTACTCAAGGTATCGCCCTTACTGTTTTGAAAAACTAATTCATCGCCGGGTTGTAGATTCAGTTCTCCCGTGCGAATGGTTATTTTTTCGTTGCCGGGGTTGGGGTAACATTGCAATTCATTTTGCTGTTTCTCCATGGATTCTATTGTTAAACCTTGACCTTCGGTAATGGTAATAAATTGATTTATACCTATCGAATCAAAATAGGAAACAAGTCCTGAAGGCCATTCAATTTTTAATGAATCGATCAAACTTGCATCACCCAAACCAAAATGCCCACGCAGTTCGTTTTGTCCGCAATATGAGCTTTGTGCGCTGATTTCACGCAATTGCCAAACAAAGGTTCCATTTATATTTGCCTTCACTCTTACTTTACTTCCAATGGCACTTCGATTACTTTGACTGCCGATCAATTTTATGCTAATCCAATTATTGGTGTTTCCCTGGTTGTGATATAGGTTATCAACTGCATCAACACCCTGATACCTGCACGTTGCCACTGCTAAATCCTGAAATCCATCTTTATCATAATCAGCAAAAGCACAACCATAAGTCCATCCTGAATCTTGAACCAGTGTATGATTTGCTATTCGACTAAAAGTAGAATTGCCATTGTTGAGGTAAAAAAAGCAAGGCAATTTTGTATTTGCGGCAAAGGCATTTGTAACAAATAAATCTAAGTCTCCATCATTGTCGACATCAGCCCAAGCGCTGCTAAACGAATTTGAAGGAGTTGTTGAAACGGTGTCGGAGCTTAGTTTATTAAACACAAAATTTCCATCATTTCTGAACAGTCCATTCGTACTGTTGTCGTTTGCTAAAAAAACATCTAAATCACCGTCATTATCAAAATCGCCCCAGCTGCTGCTCATGGTGCTTTTGCCATCGTTTAACAGAGGCCCAGATGTCAGTTTAACAAATTGTCCGGCACTGTCATTTCTGTACATGTGCTCGTTGTTATTACTGCTTCCCTCGTTAGTTACAAACAAATCTAAATCACCGTCTCCATCGATATCGGTCCAGTTAACCGAGCGCGAAACTGCTGCATCGGTAGTTGGAGTGCCAACGGTTATTTTTGTAAAACTGTTTCCCGCATTGTTGTGAAATAAAAAATTACGATTGGTTGCCACGGTTCCTCCACTTCGTGCAACATATAAATCAACATAACCATCTTGGTCGTAATCGCCCCATGCTGCAGTTTCTGAGTAGGTTATTCCATTTGTTAATCCTGCACCAGGCTGATAAACAAAGGTTCCGTTTCCATTTCCGGTGTAATACAATCCAATACTATTGTACCAGTTGGCAACAAAACAATCAAGATCTCCATCATTGTCGGTATCGGCCCAAGTCGCGCCATCCGAAGGTTTTGAATCGTGAACGATGGTATCGTTAGTAACCGCTATAAATCCGCCTTGAGCGTCATTCAGGTATAAAAAATTATTTTGCCCTCCGGCCGGTCCATTCGTAATCATCAAATCCGGCAAATCATCGTTATTTACATCTACCCAATTCACACTTCGCGAATCACCCGGACTAGTAACCACAGGTCCGCTAGTAACTTTGCTAAAATTTTGTGCATAGCTAATACTTAGCAACATTACACAAGTTGTTGTTAGGGATAAGATTATTTTATGTTTCATGTTACCTAATTTATAATTATGGATACAGAAGTTGCGATGTATGTTTTGAAATCGTTAGTAAATAAAGTTGATTTAAATTCATTCCTTGAACGCAATAGATAAGTAACGTTTAACTGCACAAATACAACATCAATTGTAGTAACTTTACGTTCGTAGGTGGATGCTTGTTATTGGATGGTTGCTAATTAGTATTTAGAGCTCACTGTATTTTAATGTTATGAATTTGCGATTTTTGTAAGATGACAAAAAGGATTTTAATGCATGCCCTATTTTGGCTTACCTACATAGTATGGGGAGTGTATGTAATGGGTTCGTACGATGGAAATTTTACGCGTTCATTTTGGGCCGATGCCCTGCAACTTCCTTTAAAAATGGCAGTAACTTATTTTATCATGTATTTTTTATTGCCACGTTATGTAATTACTCGTCAATATATACAATTGGTTGTTTTGTTGGCGCTATTAATAATAGTTTCTTCTTTGCTGTTTCGTCTAACTATTTTTAAAATAGTGAAACCTTTTTATTATCCCGAAAGTGAATTTCATTTCTGGAATTATGCAAAAATGCTTTGGGGTACGTTCGAAATATTTTCAATCGCTGCAATTGCCGTTAGTATTAAATTATTTAAGTTAAAGTACGAAAGTATTGAACGCGAACAGGCCCTCCAGCAAGAAAAATTAAAAACAGAATTAAGTTTTCTAAAAGCACAAATTAATCCGCATTTTTTATTTAATACCTTAAATAATATTTATGGACTTTCTTTAAAAAAGTCTCCACAAACTTCAGATGCAATTTTAAAATTGAGTGAATTATTGCAATTTATGTTGCACGACGGTGCTGCTGAAAAAATTAAACTCGCCGATGAAATAAAAACCCTGAGAGATTATATCGAATTAGAAAAGTTGAGATACGGCAATAGACTTACGGTTGATTTTAACACTGTAATTGATAACGAAAATGAAATGATTGCCCCATTATTATTGATACCTTTTGTAGAAAATAGTTTCAAACATGGAGCCAGCGAATCGCGCTTCGACTCAACGATATCAATAGTATTAAAAATGAAAGAAGGTGTATTGTCTTTCATGGTAAGTAACAGTAAAGAAGGCCACAGCGAAAATGCAGCAGGTATTGGCCTAAAAAACATTAGTCGGCAACTCGAACTCATTTATGGCAAGTATCATCAACTCGATATTTTTAATAAAAACAACACCTTTGTTGTGCATTTAACCATTCAATTAAAAGAACATGCCCATGCTCAATTGCCTCATCATTGAAGACGAACCACTGGCTGCCGAAATTACTCAATCTTATATTGAGCAAGTTTCGTTTTTAAAACTCGAGCAGATTTGCCACGATGCTATTTCTGCTTTTGAAGTGTTAAAACAAAAACAAATTGATGTAATTTTTTTAGACATACATTTACCAAAATTAAAAGGAATTGACTTTTTAAAAGCTTTACACACGCATCCCAAAGTTATTATTACCAGTGCTTACAAGCAATATGCATTAGAAGGTTTTGAATTAGAAATTACGGATTATTTATTGAAGCCTTTTTCGTTTGCACGCTTTTTAAAAGCTGTAAATCGTCTGCAAAATTCAAATGAAATTCATCCTCCAATTGGTCAATCGGTGAACGAACGACAACATCGTTTTTTCAATGTGAACAAAAAGAAATTTAAAATCTACCTCGATGAAATTTTATATGTTGAAAGTCTTAAAGATTATGTGAAGATTTATACAAAAGATAAAAGCATTGTCACCAAATTTCAGTTGGGAGAACTGGAAGAATTTTTAAACGATAAGAATTTTGTTCGCATACACCGTTCATTTTTAGTGGCAAAAAATAAAATTGAAGCTGTTTCTTCC
>DGQS01000184.1 GCA_002389785.1 Bacteroidetes bacterium UBA4408 | reverse complement strand
CGCAGTTCCTCCTGGAGCAATAGAACCGGTCCAAGGAACAGTTGTAGCAGCAGCATTATCAAACTGATAATTAATATCACAACTAGTCAAAGTAGAAGTTCCTTTATTGGAAATCGTTACATCTGGATAGTAATCTGTTACACATTGTACGGTAGGTACGTTGTCAATTAAATCGATACCAACCATGTCTGAAATAGTAACTACATCGCTAAATGCAGCTTGTTTAATAGCTTTGTTGGCGTCGTTCTGAATAAAACCAACAACCGCTAATTCATTTATGTTGTAAGTATACAAAGGAGTAGCTGCTCCTAAAACAATGCTTTGTGTTTCTCCTAATGTATCAGCGGTGACAGTTGTTCCTGCTGCATTTGGATACATTTTACGCATTACATAATAAAAATCAGTTTCTCCATTTGTACCCGGTGCCGAAGGAAATGAAATCTCCTTTTCAATTAAGGCAATTCTGGCTTTTAAATTACCGGTTCCTGTTTGCGTACAGGTAATATTCATGGTAACATAAATTGAATCGTAGTCGGAAGAATACGCATGAGTAAGCGCAATATCGTGAGTTGCAGGAATTGCGTATTTGGTATCTATGGTAGATTGAATGATGTTATGCGGAGCCCCTTGATAATATCCACCAATAGGAGCAATATTTACATCTCCATCAATTGGCGAATATGGAACACCGGTAACACCATAATAAGTAACGCGTGGACCTACCTCAGCCTGAGTTTGGGCATTCATTGGGTCAACACCCGGCCAATTGGTTTGATACTTAATAGAAACAACTTTAACGGTATTGTTTGCAAGCAAGGTGTTGAACGTTGGGTTTTGTGCAGCACATGGAGGACAGCTTGCATTGGTAAATTCCTCCACTAAAACTAAGCGTTGCGATTGAGCCTTTGATTGCATAGTAGCAGCCAAGGTGAGGCAACCGATGAATGTAAAAATTCTTTTCATTTGTTTTTTTGGTTTAAGGATTAAATTGAATTTTCAACTATTGAATTGCGAAAATAACAAAATTTAGAAAGGGTTTTGTCATATTTTAAACTTATAAAAAAATAGGTGCATTTTTAACATTTATAGGGGTTATTCGCAACTAATAATAGAACCTCCCTCCTGCGCTAGCATTGAAGATAATTAAATAAACCCGGAATCAAAGTTTAAACTTTTGTTGTTTTACCGTCAAAATCCCTTATTTTGTATTTTTAATCCACTACACTATTATTCCGACACTCCCAGTTCATTATGAATAAAGTTAGATTCCTTTTTTTAATACAGCTGTTTCATGCTTTTTACAACCTAAGTATTGCCCAAAGTGCCTATTTCAGTAATTACTTTGGAACAACTACCACCGATGCTGGAAGAGCAATAACTCAACTTTCGAATGGGAGTATATATGTAGCTGGGTACAGTGCAGTTGGATTAAATTCAACTTACGATGCTACCGTATGCAAATTAGCAAGGAATGGCTCGGTTGTTTGGACCAAATTTTACGGAGATTCGCTCAATAACTATGCATTAAGCATGAATCAAACTAAAGATGGAAAGCTGATTATTTGTGGAGAAACAGAAGTTTCGGTATTTGATAAAGATGCCTTTGCGGCCAAGATTGATACAGATGGAACCATCATTTGGTATAAACAATTTGGTAACTTTCAAAATCAAACCTTCCGTTATATTGAAGCTACCACCGACGGTGGCTACATTGCATGCGGATCAACTACAGACAACTCGAATGTAAATGACATCTATTATTTAAAGCTCGATTCGCTGGGAAATCAGCAATGGACCGGAACCATAGGCGGTTCCTATAACGATGTGGGTACAGCTATTCATCAATTGGCAGATGGTGGTTATATACTTACCGGCGACTCAAACTCGAACAATGCCAGCAATTACGATGTTGAAGTTACTCGCCTCGACTCTGCCGGAGGAGCAATTTGGGATTTCGCTTTTGGCGATACACTTACGAATGGCAGCCAAGGTATTTTACCCTTAGCAGATGGCTCGTTTATATCCTATGGCGAAACGGATCCTGCACCCAATCAACCTTTCAATTTTTTTATGGAAAAAATTGATGCGACCGGTACCAGCATTTTTAGAAAAACATTTGGTGGGCTTGTTTCAGATGCTTTGTTTTCGCTGATACAAGACGCAAGTGGCAACTTTTATTTTACCGGTTACAGCAACAGTTATCATCCGGGTCCCATCGATATGGTTTTTGGTAAAACAGATTCAGCGGCGAATTTACTGTGGGTTCAAACCTTTGGAGATTCATCAATTGACATTGGCTATCAAATTATAGCGGCTAAAGACAGCGGATTTTATTTATTCGGAAATGGCTATCACAATGGCGACGATGATTTTTTACTTGTATATGCTCAGGATACACTTGCCGGTGTTGGAATTGCTGAATCATTAACTCAGCCCAAAAATATTCAAACTTGGCCCAATCCAACTAAAAACAGTTTGCAAATTGTATTCAACAAAACAATGAATAGTCCTGTAAAATTTACTTTATATAGCCTGCAAGGTAATTTGATGTTCGAAACATCGGCAACTTGCAATGGAATGAGTTACAACTTACAATTTCCCAATGACTTGTCAAATGGCATGTATGTTTTACACGCAGAAACAAATTTAGCTACTTATTATTCAAAGATTTGCATTCAAAAATAAAATCACTTACTTTTGAGAAAATTAATTTTAAAACCCGAAAAATGAAAAAATTTTTACTTGCTGTTTCCTTATTTCTTGCTGTAGGTAGTCAAGCTCAAAACATTAATCTAATCGACTTAGAAGGCAATGATGTTACCAATGGTACGGTTTATATTTTTATTGATACCGCTTCAATTGATCCTTATGAGTACGACTTACATGTGGCAAATACTACTTCTTTAAATGTTTCTATCAATTGTGCAAGAACTTTAAATAATTTGATTCCAAATGCTGAATCTTATTTTTGTTGGGACCAGTGCTATTCTCCCATTGTTGACTTAGCACAACCGATGACCATAAATGCCATGGATACCTTGTTTGGTACCTTTCACGCATACTATAATCCTTACCACCAATTGGGTAGTTCAACCATGCGTTACCAGTTTTTTAATACCAATTCAAGCGATACGGCGAATATTACTTTAGTAATAAATGCTACTCCATCAGATGTGAATAATGTCGGATTAAGTGCAAAAAATAAAATCGGTAATGCGTATCCAAATCCTGCTGCTGCTCAAACTTCAATAAACTATTCTATTGAAAATACTACAAATTCATACATTAAAATTACCAATTCAATGGGTGTTGAGGTGTATCAAGAAAGATTATCAGCTACAAAAGGAACAGTACGTTTAAATGCAAATGACTTTTCAGAAGGAGTTTACTTTTATTCACTATACGTGGGAAGAACAAAAGTTAGCACCAAAAAATTAGTGATTACCGAGTAATCTTTACAGATATTTATTAACTAAAGCCGGAACTCCAATTCCGGCTTTTTGTTTTATGTGCTTTATTTCGGAGCGATTTACGGCTGTTACCGGATTATGGTCAATTAAATAAATAGGACAATCGTAGGGCACATAATCCAAAAGATTTGCCGCAGGGTAAACATTCAACGAGGTTCCAATCACTATAAATAATTCAGCAGTTGCAGCTATTCTATTTGCTGTTTCCATCATGGGTACCAGTTCGCCAAACCATACAATGTGCGGACGCAATTGAGCGCCCTTAGGGCACAAGTCACCAAGCTTTAACTCTGTAGAATTTAATTTAACAACTAGTGCAGGGTCAATAGTACTTCGAGCTTTTAGCAATTCGCCATGCAGATGCAGCACATTTTTAGAACCGGCTCGCTCATGCAAATCGTCTACATTTTGGGTAATAATTTGAACGTTGTGTTTTTTTTGCAATTCAACCAAAGCAGTATGTGCAGCATTTGGATTGGCTTGTAAAACCTGCTTGCGGCGTTGATTGTAAAAATCGAGCACCAATTCAGGATTTCGCCTAAAGGCTTCTGGAGTAGCAACGTCTTCAATACGGTATTTTTCCCATAATCCATCGCTGTCGCGAAAAGTATTAATTCCACTTTCAGCGCTAATACCGGCGCCTGTAAATACTACTATTTTCATTTTGTATGCTGTTTTGTAAAGCTACAAAACTCTCCAAAACTTTAAGGTTATTTTGTATCATTCAATCACAATTCGTTGTTTCATAGATTGTGTATTGCTTGAAACAACTAATTGATAAATTCCATTCCCAAAAGGAGTTGTATCCAATATGTAACGAGCATTAATCTTCTTGTTAAAGACCAACTTGCCTGTTGCATCATACATTTTTAAGAAAAAGGTTTGAGACAAATTTGTTTCGTCAATGCTAATACTCACCAAGTCGTTAGCTGGGTTAGGATAAACTTGTAAATGCAAATCAGATTCAGCTTGGTTTTTTGCAAAGTTAATTTCAGAATTTTTTATACGATAATTTTGAACGCAGTTCGAATCACATTGACTGTAGTAAATTGTACGGTATTGCACAAGTGTGTCATTATAGGAGTGAACGTCAATTTTTAATTTAAAATTGGAATCTAACAGCAGTCCAATTGGCTCATCGTTACCAATTAATAGATCATTGAATTTAGCCACCCAATATTGGTTACCTGAAGTATCGTATTTTACAGTAACAACATCAAAGTCAATCCCATTCCAACTTTTACCTGTTACATAAATAAAATTATTATCGTCAATAGCAATTAACTTTGCAGAATCGGCACCTCCGTTTAAACCATCGTAAATTTGCTCCCAAATGATTGTTGAGTTTGTATCAAATTTTGTTAAATGATAGTTTACGGAATTATTATCAGTGACAGTTGAAATTTGGTAGCTAAAACCTGCATCATCTGAAACTGTTTGCACCATGGTTACCGAAGGAGATGACGGTAAGCTAATAATAGAATCAATATTGGCTTGGGAATTACCAAATTTCTTAAATGTTCTGTTACTGTTTGTTATCCCTGCATAGTTGTAAAAATCAAGGTATCCAATTGATCCATTCAGTAACATTTGTTCGGCTGTAATTTCGCTTATTAAATTAGTTAAGAAATCAACTTGTTCGTTAGTTAAATTTAAGCAAGGGGCTGTTCTTTCAAGTGTGTAAAGAGCATCATCTCTTAAGTTAAGTAAACGCTGTACTCCGGCATAATCTGTCCAAAAATAAAATTCTCTTATATCCTCGTCTTTCTCCTTCGACAAGGTAATCATACGTTGTATCGCTTCTAACATTTTTTCACTATAAGCGCTATTTGTCTTAGCTATTCGGTCGTTTTGAATACAAAGCCCAAACAACTCCTTTAGTTTGTTGTAAGCAAAATCCGATTCCCAATTTATTCTACTCTCTTCAAAGGTTGTTGAAGTCATTAGAATATCGTAAAACATATTAAATGAAGTAAGTAAATTATCTATATTACTTGTGTCTAGTTGTTTTGATAAAGCATCGTGAAAGGCATCGTTCATGCTTCGTTGAGAAAAATTATCGCTAGTAATATGTGGACAACGTGGGCAATATTCAAGCGGTATCCCTCTTTCTACTTCATTTGGTTCGGATGGTTCAAGAGCATTTTCGCAGGTTGCAAAATCAGGAAAATTATCGATTACATCAATGTAGGTATTTGGCCCCATGCCATGATGTTAGTCTGTAAGTGTATTTCCATTGGGTGTTGTAGTTAAAGGTGCTTGTTCATCTGCCCACTTATTATGGTTTGCATTTAACTCCGCTGAAAATAAACTAGTTGGTATATAGTTTTGAAAATACCCTGACATTAATGGTCCTTGACTGCTATTAGTATTAGTAACCAAAAATTCATTAAATCCATCTTGCAAAATCAATTGATTACAAATTGAGCCATCAATCCCTTTATTCTCGCTGCTTATACTGTTATTACCACCAAAATTAAAACCTGGCAATGGTGCTAAATTTAGACTGGCAAAATTGTCGATTTTTATTGCATTTGATTCGCCATAAATTTTACTGCATTTTAAAGCCATTGTGCCAGGACCAGAATAAGATATACCCTCACTGTAAAAGTAACCGGAAGCGTCTAATGGTATTATACAATTATTTAATGAGAGGGTTCCTGAAGCAGTTGTAGAAATATTTATTGCCACTGGCTGGTTGCCTAAAGTTGCTTTAATTGACACATCACTTAATATACTTGGAGTGCTAGCATTTACTCCAACAATTGGTGCTTGGCAATCTTTAAAATCTACATTATTAAGAATTACTCCTTTATCCACAAATTTTAATGCATTGGAGCAAGCAATAAAATTGGAATTTTTTACTCTTAGATAGTTAGCATCACCCCACATCATTAATGCACGAAGACCTTCATACAAACCCGTGAAAGTTACATTGTCAATTTCATGATTAGGAACTGCTGTTACAAGAAAGCCACTTCCATAACCCTGACCGGGTAAACTGCCTACATTAAGGTTTAAAAGTGAATAGGAAGAAGCAGCAATCCATGTGGCTTGTGAGCCCATTTCAATAGCTCCGTTTCTTACAGTTAGATGGGCAATATTATCGCTGGCTTTTACATAAGTATATGGCTCAATTTCAGCAATCTTATCAGTTTTACCGCTGCCTTGTAAGGTAATGCTGTTGCTTGCATCGCCAAATATGTTAATATCACCATTAGGTAATTGGTTCAATTTAAAACCGAAATATCCATCGCCACTAAAATGTAAATCTGCATTGGGTTGCAAGTTTATAGTTCCACCAAAGCGCAAAGTTGCATCATCACCGGTTAAAAGTATTTGAGCATTGTGATAATAATTGAAAACATAATCGTTTAAAAGTATTTTGCAATGTTGGTTATTTAATACACCTGTTGGATGTATGGTGAAATTACCTGTATTGAGTTGCATTGTTCCACCTGTTGAAGAATTTCCATTTGAAACCAAAATGCTTGTATTTGCGGCAATATCAATATTGCAATTGCCTTGAACATCGAATAGTGCATGTTCACCTTGAAGTTTGATTATTGCGCCGGGTTCAATTATTAGGTTTGCGCCAGGTTCAACTATTATTTTAGAATAATCGTTGATTATTGTAGTACTGCCGTTTGAGAGTTTTAAAGTTGAACGACTTTTTATTTTTAATGAACCTATTTCGCTTAGAGAGGTGTTTGTGTTACTTCCAATTACTAAACCATCATTAATTATGTTTAACAAACTATTGTTGCATACGTTAAGGTCAGTTTGAACTGTTAACTTACCTGTAATTTCAATCCTCATATTATGTGTCAAATACTCTTCTATTGGAATTTCGAAATCTAAATATTGCGGGAATCTACGTTTTATAATGGGTTTTGAATAACTTAAAAAACCTGGAAATGCTTGATGGTCATCTATATATAAATTTGAAGAGCAGGGGCAAGCACTATTTTGATAATTTGGTAATCCTGAATTTTTAAAAGCCAACTGATATAAATTATACATCCACATATAATCATTCCCATTAAACTCTCCCCTTAGAATACCACTTGGCCCAAAAGGATGTGACCACCTTGAGTTATCGTCCCATTCTTGAGTAACTTTGCTTGGGTCTTGAAAAGTTGCATTGTCGGCAAGATTAAAATTATGAGGCCCATCACATGGAGCACTATTAAGAATATTTGCATAAAACGCTTTAGAGCGCAATGGTGCAACATTATTTAAGACTGCGTATGCTAAATCAAATATCCACATCTCCCAATCATTTGCCATTCTATCAATATTAAAATGACTCCAAGAATTCCCTGCTACTGCAAGTGATAAACTTAAATTTACATTATAATCTCGCTGAAGTTTAGAACTTTTATAGCTAAAACTATCAAAACAAAAAAAATAAGGAAACGTTGGAATTAACGGAATTGGTGCAATAGGTGGTATTGCTACACACATCGTTGGAAACTCAGCACTTATTGTGCCATCAGGTAACCATGTCAAAGTTTGAAGATTTTGCCAAAATGAATTATTTACAACACTGAGTGGAAGTGAAATGGAATGAGGGATAATGCATGTTTCTCCATCAAGCAAATTATCATTTGAAGTATGAATTATTGAACCACCTGCATAATTATGAGAATTTCCAGTAATTAAATCAGCAGCTGCAGCAATTCCATAAGAAAATGGTCTTGCTTCACTACCAGCTCTATCTCTTATACCTGTTACAGGATTTACCATAATCCAATTCTTGGTATTATCACAGTCGCTGGTAACTGATATAGTTGTTGTAATGGGTCCAGAAGTAACTGTTGGTGTGGAAAAAGATTGAAACAGTTGAATTTCCTTTTGATAAGTCTCCTCCTCACTTTCCTTAATGTGCATCGTTGTAAAAAATTGCATAATATGCTCAGTAATTTCAGCTATTTTTTCATCCATATAAAACCCCGGATCATTTTGACTTGGCTGAGCATAAACATGGCCTACTAATTTTTTAATGTGTGCAAAACCAAGAAAAATAGCAATAACTTGATCTTGACTACACGCATTTCCTTCGTCACCGAGTGCTGGGTTATATTGCGCATAATAACCTGAAATTAAACCATCATATGAATCTCGTTTATCCAATGTTTTTGAATACTCCGAATTCCAATGCTGTAATATTGATTCATCAATATCATCACGAATGATAAAACCATTTGCTGACTCACTTGCTTGACCAAAGTAATTCTCAGCTGTTTTATCCAATCTATCGATTGCATTAATAGCATAATATAACTCATTCAACGTACCAGTTACATCAAGCCCAGCATCATGAAGCAATTTATATTCAGTAGCCAAAACGGCAAGATAATCACCTTGCTGAGCCATTCCATCACCAATCTTAATAAAACCATTAACAGGGGTGTGAATTGGCCAAGGTGTTCCATTAAAAGCTCCGGCATTATTTGGATCGCCATCTATATTAGACACATTTATTCCTTCACCTTTTCCCGGTCCAATACTTACAAAATGCTTTCTAAATTTGTCACGATAGTTCCAATACTTCTTTAAGTTCTCAATTTCATTTTGAGAGTATACATTCAAACACATTAAACAATAAAAAAGCGGAATAGCTAATTTTAAATTTTTTTGCTTTCATGTCGTAAGTTTTAATTTGGTTATTGAACTATTTTAAATCGTATTAAATTCCAAACTTGATTGCTATCTATTATTTCCTTACGGATTATTCCTACATTTTTTGCAACATAAAACAATGTTGAATTTCTAAATTCAGTTGCATTGTCCTTATCTCCAAATTTTGCGACAGACTGAAAATTGCGTCCTTTGATAATCTTATCTTCAAAGTAGTTTTCAAAAGTAACAGCATCAAAAGCTCCATAGTATCTAAGGTAAATTCCTTTTTGGAAAGTATTCACCATGAAATATGCAGAACCATGTCCGGCCCCTGGACCAACCCTTTTTCGCAATGCGCCAACAGTACTATTTGTTTTGTAATCGCCATAATCAGTTATATAAAGTAAACTGGCTTGTTCCTTTACACTATATGAACTCATACTATAAAAGGGATAATCCCCTTCAGCAATAATACCCCAACCAGGATTGTGATATACAAAATTGGTATCAAAATATACATAAACACTATCAATCATGCCGGAAATGCTATCTTGATAAATCCAATAAGTTCCCTTTTTAAAAAAGGAATAAGCTGCTAAGTCCTCTGCAACCTCACAGTGGGCAATCTCTTCAACATTTTGTTTCTTGCAAGACAATAAAAAAATTAATAACCAAATCAAGTAAATTCTTTTATTCATAATTGACTGTTTAACTTTAATATTGTTGAAAATGATATTCATATTCTAATGAGTTAATTGGCGAAATTTGAAAAGAATTTTTCAACCATAATTCTTTATTTTTTAATTTCAAAATTTTGTACCTGTCGGTACAGCAGCTATCTGAGAGGTCCAACTTTTCTTTATTTGAACTGAAAGCCCAATTTCCTTTTTTAACGCCTATAAAATGTTCGGCAAATTCAAAATTAAAACTTCCATCAGCATAAATTTTCAAGTCGGTTACTGGGCCATTTAATTCAACTCCATTTGCTGTTGTTTTCACAATTTTCCAATCACCAACCAGTCGGGCTTTTTTAGTGCGCAAACTCAGAATTGGTCCATCTTCATATTTTTTACAAGCAGGTGCACTAAATAGGCAAAAGAAGGTTAAAAGTACTAAGCAATTAGTATTCTTCATGAGAGAGTTTTATTTAAATTGAAATTTAATAGTTTTCAATGATTTCAATTTTTCATTTTATTTTATCGCTCGTTTCCAACTTCAAACTTAGCGATAAGAAATCACATTACAATAGTCTAAAAGGGTGATTTTGAGAAAAGAAAATAAATTAATTAATAAGGGATTGGTTGATGATTAACACATACGATACTGGCTTATTTATTAAAATGCTCCCGTTTTTAAACACATTATGTAAAATAGCATAGCAAAAAATGGATGATATTTAATTGAATCAACATCATCCAAAAGGATGATTCTAACAAAAAATCCCTTGTACCCGCGAAGCTCTGCTTCGTGCGGTTTTAATTTTTAGAGCTTTGCTCGGAATTATAGCAGTTCTGTTTTGATTGGGCTATCAAGATTTGCAATACTAAGTCTCCATTCATAGGCTTCACTCACAAATCCGGCTTCTGCCTGATTATTATGGATATAATCTATTTTCTGATCAATCATTGGATTACTATATTGCAAAATCCGGTTCAAATTG
>DGQS01000094.1 GCA_002389785.1 Bacteroidetes bacterium UBA4408 | reverse complement strand
AGTGTCGCCTGGAAAAACAAAAATTTTCTTTATGTTTCTTTTGCATTGCTGGTTGTGTTGAACTTTCTTACCGAATCGATGCTTGAATCAGAAGCCGGCGTTTTTATTTTTGCCTTCTTTAATTCACTTTTGTTTTTTAGGAAAATATAATATTTACAAGTTGAAAATCTATTTTCGCACAAGCTTTTTATCCATAAAAATCCTCGTAAATTTGTTGCCTAATTAAGCTATACTCTATGATCCCTTTTTCGCCTCCACGCATTGATCAAAAAATAATTGACTCAGTTACTGAAACCTTATTGTCGGGATGGATTACGACCGGACCAAAAACAAAATTATTTGAAAAGGAACTTACTCGGTATTGTGGAAATAAATCCACTATTTGTCTCAATTCGGCAACAGCAGGTTTAGAAATTATGTTGCGCTGGTTTGGTGTTGGCGAAGGTGATGAAGTAATTTTGCCGGCTTATACCTATTCGGCTACTGCCAATGTTGTGATCCATACGGGTGCTCGTCCGGTTTTTGTTGATATAAACGAAAACAATTTTTTAATTTCTGCTGCTGCAATTGAAAAAGCCATTACTTCTAAAACCAAAGTAATTATGCCGGTTGATTTTGCAGGAATGCCTTGTGATTTTGACGCAATAAATGCACTCGTAAATAGAGCTGATGTTAAAACTAAATTTGCGCCCAACTCTGATGCACAAAAAACACTGGGACGAATTTTAGTGTTAGCTGATGCTGCTCACTCTGTTGGTGCTGTATACAAAGGAAAAAAATCGGGCAGCCTAACTGATGTGTCCGTATTTTCGTTTCATGCAGTAAAAAATTTAACTACCGCAGAAGGTGGTGCCGTTGCACTTAATTTACCTGCCCCTTTTGACAACGATGCCATTTACCAACAATTGTGTATTAGCTCTCTGCACGGTCAAAATAAAGATGCTTTGGCCAAGATGCAAAAAGGGAATTGGAAATACGATATAATTGAAGCTGGTTATAAGTGCAACATGACCGATTTGTGTGCAGCGATTGGTTTGGTTGAAATTGCTCGTTATGATTCAGATACCTTAGTAAAACGAAAGCATATAGTAGATGTTTACAATCAAAAATTAAAAAATTATTCCTGGGCAAACCTTCCGGTACACCAGGTTCAAAGTGAACAAACCGAATCGTGTTATCATTTATATCCTTTACGAATAAACGGTATAACCGAGGTACAACGTGATGCAATTATGCAGCTTATTTTTGATCAAGATGTTTCGGTTAATGTGCATTTTATTCCTCTTCCAATGCTGAGTTTCTATAAAAATCAAGGATACAACATTAGCAATTACCCAAATGCTTATGCACATTTTGCAAATGAAATTACCCTACCGGTATTTTATAATTTAACCGACGAACAATTAAACCAAGTTCTTACTGCAGTTATTAGTGCAGTTGAAAAAGTAATTATGCCTAATGGTTTTTAAAAATTCTACCTTGTTTACAGTTAGTTAAATCAATTCACGCATTTATTCAACTATACTATGCTTAAACGTGCTTTTGATTTTATTTTATCTGCTGTTGGAATACTAATACTCTCTCCTGTATATGTGTTACTTGCAATCCTAATTCTGCTTGATTCGAAAGGTGGAATTTTTTATATGCAGCAGCGAGTGGGAAAAAACAACCTTGATTTTTATATCTATAAGTTTAGAACCATGCATCAAGGTGCTGAAAAGAAAGGATTGTTAACTGTTGGAGCGAAGGATTCACGGATTACTCGAGTTGGATATTTTTTGCGCAAGTACAAATTGGATGAATTGCCCCAACTTTTGAATGTACTAAAAGGTGATATGAGTTTTGTTGGCCCTCGTCCTGAAGTTCGTCGTTATGTAGCATTATACACTCCCCGACAAATGCAAGTACTGAGTGTAAAACCGGGTATTACCGATTATGCATCCATTGCATATTCAAATGAAAGTGAATTGCTGAAAGAAGCAAGTGATCCTGAAAAATTTTACATCGAAACTGTCTTTCCTGCCAAGCTAGAATTGAACTTGAAATACATTGCCGAGAAGAGTTTTTGGAAAGACCTTCAACTAATTTTTCTTACCCTAAAAAAGATTCTGAGTTAGCGGTTCACACAACTCAGCAAGAGTTGCATTTCTTTTGACTTATCGGGATAACCCAACTTTTCAAACGAAAAAATCAGGTTGCGAATCAAGCGCGAAATCATATCAATATTGGAGCAAGGTTCGTAATACATTTTATCGGGATTCAATTTTAATTGTTTTAAAAATGAATCAATTTCCTTGTAACTAAAGGCCGAACCTTTACTAAATGGATTGATGTAAAAAATTACCTTCGGACTTGGATTACCTGCCAATATTGGCAAGTGAGTACTCTCTTCAACATAGGCTAAGATAAAATGCTCGGGTAAATTCACACCAAAAATGGGAATATTCAAACCTTGAGCAATGATGGTATACAATATTGAAAGCGACAATGGATTGCCCTTTTTACTTTCGAGTACATTGTTGATGTAGGAATTTTGAGGCGCATGAAAATTTTGAGTATTTCCGCTAAAACCATGAACATCAAACAAAATATGATTTATTACGCGTACTTTTTCGAGGGCTGTTAAATTGGCATTTAGTTCCAGCCAAACATCGTTGCGCATTTGATCGATGTGTGCCCTTACTTTTTTTTCGTTTAAATCGGGATATTGATAACGTGCAATTAAGAGTACTCCGCTAAGTAAATCATGTCCACCTGCCTGAGCCCATATACTTAAATCCTGATTGATACTTTCAAATTGAATGGTATGAATTAAATTTTCAACTCTATTTTGTAACAAGGAATCAAAGGAAGTTTCCCAAGCATTTTCAAGCATCGGAATAACTTCGCTACCGATAGATTTTATTTTCTCTCTTATTTCCTGAAATATTTTTTCATCAGGGTCGTCCAATAAACTTATGAGTGCACTTAATTCGTTTTTTGTCATACCTTTTCCAACAACAAGTTTGCACTAAACTATGCAATAAATAAATTCAAACAGTTAAATCATTCAAGGTTTTTTCAATAAGTTTATTAACCGTTTTTTTGTAGTCTTTGCTAAATTGTTTTTGTATTCTATTGGCTATAATGGCACAAACGGTAGCAGCTTCATGTCCTAAACTCTTTGCTAAACCAAATAATGCAGAGGTTTCCATTTCAAAATTAGTCACTTTTAACCCCTTAAAATCGAAGGCAGTAAGTTTTTCATTTAGTCCTTCAACAGCTGGTTTTAATCGCAATTGCCTTCCTTGAGGACCGTAAAAACCACAGGCTGTTGCAGTTATTCCGGTTTCACAATCCTTTTTTAATTTACCAAACAAAAGTTCTGATCCTTTAATTAAATAAGGTGTATTTAAAGGAGCCGACCAACCGGTTTGTCGTATAAATTCAGCGCAAATTTCCCTTTCGTAGAAAGAGCCGGCATCATAAAAGTTGAGCAATCCGTCCATGCCTAATCCATATTCAGAAAGCACATAACTATCTACCGGTATGTGCGCTTGTAATGCTCCAGAAGTGCCAATACGCACTAATTGCAAGCTGCTAGTAACCGATT
>DGQS01000229.1 GCA_002389785.1 Bacteroidetes bacterium UBA4408 | reverse complement strand
CACCCAGCTTCGTATATCAGGGTAAATTTCTAAAAGGAGCGAACATATTAGAGATGCTAACAAACATTGGATTATGCGAAGGACAGTGCATAGCGTGTATAGCAGATCCAACTCTATTTTATGATTTTAAATTATTCGCCGTGCCACTAACCACGCCTGCCTATGATAATGCTCCAGGTGGCAAACGGAACTCACTTGTTCAATTCGGCCAAAAAATTGATCGGTCAATAGGTGCCCTTATTCAAAACAATACCAGTTTAAACTGGAGCATAAATAGCTATGTGAAATCGGTGAATGAAAATTATCATTGTTTTATACCCACAATCAGTGGATTAGATATAAATACAACGGATTTGCTTTATAATGTTAATTCCAATTTGCCTGATCAAACGAGGCCATATCCTTCAATCTTTCCGTTTGACGCATATTATGCTCCTTCAGGAAACAATGAATTTCACGTTGAAATAACCGGCGATGCCACAGCAGGTAATATTCAATGGACTTTAAATGAGTTATCAAAGTCCGATATGCGTCTAACAAATACATTAAACAGTTCATCGCCAAATAATGGCACATTTAATTTTGGGCGAAGAGAGAATAGGTTTATTAAGTACTTATATATTGGTGCAGGAGGCAATTTATATGTTAATGGTAACATTCCATCTGACTTTGGCAGCGCAACTACCCCTCCAATTCCGGGTGGCACTTCAGTACCTGACCCTGGTTCAAGTTTGACTGTAGAGACTTGTTTTTGCGATAATTCTAGAATTGAAGTTTTAAACAACGGAAAAATTATTCTCGGAGATAACAGCAATGGTAATATTGGTAATTTAATTTTTCATTCGGGGACGCAATTAATTTTAAGAAGTGGAAGTACCATAAAAATAAATGAAGGCTCAAAATTAACAATAGAACCGGGTGCAAATCTTATAATGGAAGATAACGTTACAATTTTATTGGAAGGACCGAATGCACTCTTTGATGTTCAGGGAGCATTGAATCAAGTAACAATAAATGGTACGAATAATCTAAGTGTTCTAAGAGGTGCTGCAACAACCGGAGGAACTTTAAAACTTAGCACAGGCAGTATTAATATGCAGAGTAATAGTCATTTTGTTGTAGATGATTGCAGAGTTCTTCTTAATGATGTAATACTTTCATATCAACAAGATGCAGACTTCACACTAAATGGAAGCAATGCATATATTGATGTTCCGCAACCGTGTAACATAAGTATAGGAAGCGGGCACTCAATGATTGTAAAAAAAGGAGCCGATTTAACCGGAGGTACCTTAAACCTAAACAGCGGCTTGTTCGACCTGTATACAAATGGAGTATTAACAAGCGATCACTGCAAAATAGTTTTGAATGACTATACTTTTAATTACTACCACCATGCACATATAAACTTGAATGGCGAAGAGGCCATGCTTCAATTTGGGGGACTAATAAACCTTCAATCACAAGCTGACTTGCATTTCAGTGGAGATGGGTATTTCGGATTCAAATTAAACCCAATAGGAAATGGTGATATTAATATTCACGGAGATGCAAGCAATAGCATTACTCTAATTGGAAGTGGTAAGTCTGATAAAATTGCTGAAGTGGTAAGTCCAACCTATGTAAAAGCTGACGATCAAATAAAAATGGAAACTATGCAGGATGGGCTAGTTGAGTTTGGAAATTACTCAAGTTGGTTAATGGCTTCAAGTTATAAATTAAAAAATTTGATGGCAACAAGTATACCGGGTCACGCAGCTAATTCAAATGGCTTTTGGGTATGTGCTGTTCCAAATCACGAGATAAGGGATGTGACTTTTAAAGCACTTAATCATGGTTTAAGTGCCTATTTGATGTGGGGTTCCGCGAATACATTGCGAATTAACGATTGTAGTTTTGAGCAATGTTATAATGGGTTAAAATTTGTAGATAAAGGAGTACAGTTAAACAATCTAGATTTTGTTGATTGTAATTTGCCGATTGATGGCATAAATGCCAGCACGACAAGTAGTTTTAAGAATGTTGCAATCTATAATGCTGGAAGTAACTATAACAATGCAATTAAACTTTTGTCTTCAGGTACAGCAGCTTTTTATTTTCAAAATTTGAGTATTTCAGAAAACCCATATGGCGGCTATAACACAGGAATTTTTCTAGATGGACCTAGTTTGACTAATATAAAATGTAGTTCGGTTGATGCACTTACTACATCAATTTATTTGCATGATAATGCCAGCTTGAATTTAAGTCCACTTAATTATGATCCGGCAACCGATCCTTTGGGTCAAAATAGTTTTAGTCAAAAATTTGGTGGAAATAACATTTTAAGATCTGGTGGGGGTATTGACGCAGTTTCCTCAAATCTTCTAATTCTTCAAGATGGATTCAATGATTTGTCTGTTGACAATTCGAATGGACTAAATAGATTTGCATTGTCCGGCTCGACATTTTCATGGAGTTGGATAAATGGTGAAAGAATTTTACCGGCACATAATAATAAGTGGGATAATATTGATCCCAGTGTATCACCACCATATAATACAACAAATGGCTTATCTCTTACAGATTTACACAAAGGTGGTGGCGGTAGCGGAAATGTAAAAGTTATTGATTATACCCCCAATTTTAATTCCTGTGTAAATGGTCCAACAAGCTCCGAAACAGGGGATTATGGTGAGCGCGGAATACCATTGAGTTATTGCCCACGATGCCCTGACATAAACGGAGATAATTTTTCATACACTCCTATGAGAGAAGCGATAGAAACCTCATTAGAAGCTTCGGTTGACACAATTAACCCAAATAGCTTTTATGATGCCTTTAATATGTTTAATGAAATAATGAATACTTTAAGTACTTATGAAGAAGATCGAATTAATTGGAATTCAGAATTTGCTTATTTAAAAATGAAAGAACTTTTTGGGACTCTTGTAAGAGAGGATAGGATTGTTCCATTAGATGAGTCAAATGAATATTGCATAAAATTAATTGAAGTAGAAAAGCGAATGATAGAATTGAGCAGAGAAAAAGATGATGATTTTCATGAATTCTATTATACAATTGACTTAGCAACAACCCTTCGGTTGATTGGAAATTATCAGTCTGCACTTGATGTACTTAATGCTTTGGCACCCTGCTTAAAACTTGATGATGCACAAGTAAAATTTTTAGATAATTGGCTCGCTTCAATACAAGCAGAACAATTATTAAAAACGGGATTAATTGGAATATTCGATTTTGATAACTATGCCGGAATGAATACCAGTAATCGTGAGTTTAAAAAAATCGGAAATACTCAAGCAAATATTGATACAGTTGTTCATCTTTCTGAATTACCACCTATGCCTATCAACCAACAATTTGCACTTGATAATTCAAATTTCAAATATTCAATCTCTTCACGCTTTGATAGTGTTTCTGTAAACTATCACATTAAAAAAAGTGATTGGAATAATAACTTAGTTTGGGAACAGGATTTTGATGGTAGAAATAAAGGAATTGATTCAATAAAGGCGATATTAATTGATGACAATAACAACTTATATGTTACCGGAAAAAGCTGGAATGGCGTTGATTTCGATGTACTAACAATTAAATATGACACTGCCGGAAATACTTACTGGATAGCAAAATACAACGACAATCAAATTGGAAATGATGAGCCTCTTGGTTTTGAAATCGATTCTGTTTTTCATATTAAAGTATATGTACATTCATACAATGATTCGATTGCTAAGTATAAAACGATCTACTATAGTCAATGTGATTCTTCCTGTACACAAAATTATAGAATCAAAAACTCAAAAAATGAAAAATCAAAAATCAGCTCCGATGGAAATTTAGATTTGATTGTCTATCCTATTCCCGCTGCAGATAAATTGAGTTTGGTTTTAAATTCTGAAAATTCATCCCAAACCTTTTTACTAAACATGTTTGATATGACAGGGAGGTTAGTGTTTAGCAAAAATATTTCTTACAAGTATGTTATGGATTTAAGCTCGTTAACAAAGGGGGTTTATCAACTTGTTGTATCTGATCATTCTCATTCTCTTAAACAAAGAATTGTTATTGATTGATAAAAGCACTCAACGGCTCATTTCTATTAGATTTATGCTAAACAAATAATTCAAGTTTGCAAGCTGAAAATATGAATAATAAAGTAAATTAGCAGTTCTTTGAAATAAAAAAACGTTAAAAATACTAGTATAATTCGGAAGGCGACTATTTAATAAGCTGTGGAAAAGTAGGCGGATTGATGTTATTACAATAAGTGTTTATAATGTCAAACTAATCGGAAGCTCGAGCTTTATGCAAAAAGAAAAACGTCTGAAATTATTAGCCAGATGCAATATGAACAATTTTGTGAATTTAACAGCTAGAGTAGTGAAACGCTTTATCTTGCAGCATATACTGCATGTCCTTAAAATAGTTACCTGCAATAAAATAGTTACCGAGAGCATAATAGAATTATGCGCTATGTATTACACTCCAAATTGCGACAAGTGATGATTTAGGTGTTTATAAAACATGTTATTCCATTCATTGATGCTCAATTTTCCAAAAGAAAGTGATTCTTTGCCCTCAAAAAAAGCTTCACCTTTTTGTTGAGTTTGAGTAATAAACTGCATGAGTCGCTTCTTTTCTAATTCAAAAATTCGTTCATCTACAATCAAAAAAGCAGGTGCAGTTCTGCTATTCTTAGAATAAGGTTTGGTGGTTACAACAATTGGTTTTACAAATAACTTTAACAACAATTTGCCGAATCCTCCCGGTGCCTTATGTTTGTTTTCATAAATCATTTCGTAGGTAACACAACAATGAGCGAGCATTTGAGGCACGTTCATTTTTCCCCACAAGGGTTGTGATGTAGGAGTTAATTTATTGATGCGGTCAAGAAAGCCTTGACTAACTTCAGTTGTAAAAATATTCGGTAAATCCATAAATTTTAGTTTAGCTTTTAAATATTATTTTTTTTCAGGAATTTGTTTCAACGTTTCGAGCAGTAACTGCCAGTATTTTTGAACAGAACTAACCTGTACTTTTTCATCGGGAGAATGGGCTCCGGTAATATTTGGACCAAAGGAAATCATTTCCATTCCCGGGTAATTGGTACCTAAGATTCCACATTCCAAACCAGCATGACAAGCGCTAACCAATGGCTCGCTTTGATGCATTTTCGTATACAGGTTACGCATGAGTTGTACAATTGTAGCATGCGGATTGGGGGTCCATCCGGGATAACTTCCGGCAAAGCTAACCTTCGCTCCCATGAGTTCGAAAGCGGATTTTAGTGATTCAGCTAAATCAATTTTCTCTGAATCAACCGAACTGCGTGTGAGGCACTGAATGCTGTATTCGCCATCTTTAACTGATACTCTTGCCAAATTATTGGAAGTTTGTACTAAGTGCAAAATATCGGGACTCATTCTATAAATACCATTTAAACAAGCCGAAATACTTTTCAATAATTTACTTTGAAATCCCTTTTGAAGCACGCGTGCTTTCGCATCGGATTTTTTGCAACTAAGCACTAATTGAGGATCTGTTGTTTGATACTCTGCCTGAAAAATGCTTTGTTTATCCAGCACTAAATTTTCAAGTTCCTTTGCATTGGATTCAGGAACCATAACTAGAGCAAGTGATTCACGCGGAATCGCATTTCGCAAACTTCCACCATCAATTGAAGCAATTTGTATTGCACATGTATCGAAAGCTGCTGTTAGCAATCGATTCATCAATTTATTGGCATTGGCACGACCCAAATAAATATCCATTCCTGAGTGACCACCAGTTGCACCCTTTACGCTCAATTCATAAAACACAACCCCTTCTGGAGCAGATTCGAGCGAGTAGCTGCCAGTTGCAGTTACATCTACACCACCTGCACAACCTATGGTAAGCTCACGATCGTCTTCTGTATCCAAGTTCAATAAAATTCTTCCATCCAACAATCCTCCTTTCAAATTAAGCGCCCCGGTCATGCCGGTTTCTTCATCAATCGTAAAAAGTGCTTCTATCGGAGGATGCACTATAGAATCGGAAGCTAAAATTGCCATTATTGATGCAACTCCTAAGCCATTGTCGGCTCCCAATGTAGTTCCTTTTGCCTTAACCCAGTCGCCGTCCAAATACATATCGATACCCTGTGAATCAAAATCGAAAACGGTATCTGCATTTTTTTGATGTACCATATCCAGGTGGCTTTGCAGTATCACAGTTTGGCGATTCTCCATTCCTTTTGAAGCAGGCTTTTTAATAATAACATTACCTACTTCGTCACGATTGGTAGGCAAACTAAGTTGCTTCCCAAAATCGAGTATAAATTGAATGATGCGTTCTTCCTTTTTGGATGGGCGTGGCACTGCATTTAAATCGGAAAAATAATTCCACACCGCTTTTGGTTCCAAATCTCTTATTGATTTTGTCATGTTATTTTTTTGAGCTGCAAAGGTATTTTAAAATTGAGAAGTTGTAAAATTAAAATATCCTATTTCTTATCAGTATTTTAGCGCAAATCGTACTCTATACCGTCTTCCAAAATGCGTCTTCTATTACTTGCAAATGCCGGATTAAAAAGGCTCCTGGTTTTATTCAAATAACTTGTCTTTATTTGAGCGATATCAATAACGGCATGAAATAAATCGTCGCTAACAAATGGTATTTCCCGAACATTATTCAAATGCGCTCTTGTAACAACACTATCCGTTAAAAAATGGGGTGAGAGCCAAAGCAAAAAAGGTATTTCGACATTTGCATGCGGAAGTTTTCCGGCAAAACCATGTCCTACATCGTTGTTTTCATCGTACACATTTTCGCCATGATCAGCAAGGTATATGGCCGTACAAAATTCCTTTGGATTTGTGGAATGTTGGCTGATTAATGTCAATAAACTATCTACAATAAAATCAGTGTAAAGAATAGAATTATCGTAATGAGCAATCAAAGATGAGCGTTCATCCTTTCCATAAAATTGTGCAAAGGCAGCAGGATATCGTTTTGCATACGAAGCATGACTTCCCATTAAATGCACTACGATAAATTTTTTTGGAGCTTCTGCTTGCAGTGCTTTCGCAAATGGAGCTAACAATTTGCTATCGTATGAAGCAGTGTTGATTGATTCAAAGGAATTGTTCGCCGTTGTATTTATAAAAATGCAATTATCTGATTTTTGGGCTAACATCGAAACTTTGTTGTCCCAAATACCAATGGGCGACTGATTAGATATCCAATACGTTTTAAAACCGGCCGAATAAAAAACATCGATCAGATCGACCTGTTGTTGGGATGGAATACTGGTGTCGATTGCAGCATTAGAGAACATCGACAATACTGCATTTAAAGTATTAGAATAGGCACTTACTACATTGTTGTAAGCAATAATATCCTTTCGCTTGCTCAATAGCGGGCTTGTTTTTCGCTGGTATCCATAAAGTGATAGATGATTTTTATTAACCGATTCACCAATTATTAAAACAACAGTTTGACGACTTAGTTGGTTGGAGGAAAAAGCGTTTATTTTTTTTGGAAATTGTTTAGTTCCTGCTTCCTTATATAAATCAGCATCGTTAATATAGGCTGCAATTACTCGAACTATTGGTGGAGAGGCTTTACGAATGAATCGTTGTTTAAAAGCATCATAGCTCATAAATACGATAACCACACTAAGTAAAATTGCAGCTGTAATTGCGCTTGACCTTGATGAAGATTTTTGAAACTTATGTTTCATAGCCATGATAAATAGCCAACAATAAGGGATTAAAATAAATAAACGAAGGGATGCTTTTAATTCAAAAAACTCATAGGCTTCTTGCAAATTAGTATTGCTGAGCACCAATAAACTTGTTAAGGTGAGTGGACCATGGAGTAAAATCCAATGAATTAATTGTATGGTTCCATTCAAAAAAAATAAGCAACAAGCTATTTGGTAAATAACTTGTTTCTTGCTGATATAACTGATAGTTGTGAACAGTGTTAACCAAGCAAGATCAATTAGTATTTCGCGACTATCAAAGAGCGCTTTATTAATTAGCGCTGCCAGCAATAATGGGGTAAAAAGCAAACACAATAAATAAAACGGATACAGTATTTTTATTGTTCTCGTTAGTTCTTCACGCATAAACATTTCTGAAATTAAAAAATTACCCTCTTAACGATTTCCATGTCTAGCTTTAAAAGGTACCAGCAGCACTTTAACTTTATCATCGCAAAGAATTTGATATAACAAGAATTGCGATGTTACTTTATTACTTGAACCAAAAGCCGTAAACCAGCAAATCTTATCTTGCATTGGGAAATAGCTTGAATGAATTAAATAATCTTTGTATTCGAATGAAATAAAATTACAAGGATATTTTTTTAATTTGCTCTGAATAGTAGCGATTTCCTTTTCTAAATTTTCTATTTTTTCTTCGCATAAATGAGTAGGAAGATAAAAGGATGTTTTAAATCCGAATTTTTGAAATTCCGATAAAAATTCAGGATACGGGCTTTCAACATAAAAATTCGAAGCCTGCAACTTTGCAGACTGCATACATTTGGCCAATGCACTGGCGGCTTGCACATAATTACTAGCTGTTAAATTTTTCATGTCCAGCCAATACCGGCAATTGGCATGTGTCGCTCCTACTTGCAAATACTTGCTAAGTAAAAGGTGGATAGAACTATCCGGAGGATGATTTACTTCGAAACTATTGGTTACTTCATCAAACACTAGGTCTAATTCAATACCTGAAAAATGCCGTGTTGCTTCGTCTAATTTTTCAAGTGTATTTACTTTGTGTGCCCACACTTTTTGAGGCCAAACGCATCGAAGAAAGCTTGTTGAAAAAAAAACAATTGGAATAGTTACCAAAAAAAATATTACGCTTACAATCAACCACCTTTTTCGATACATAGAAACCATGTTATAGGGCAATGCTGTAAAAATAAAACTAATCTTTTGTATTCTCGCAGCAATACCTGAAGTCAATCTTGATTATTCCAACTCTAAGAAGCTACTTTATTTTAATAAGTTTGTGACTTACTAGTAATAGCTATGGCGGAACGGTTGCACGAATTAAAAAGACTTATTAAAATTGAACGCGATGAAGATTTCGCTCAGTATACCGAACATTTTTCACGGAACAATATTCAGCATCGTAAACGAAATGGAGTTACCTGGTTTCCGGTAGTTATAAGCAATACTGAAATTGGAATAGGCGAATATCTAAGCATTGAAATTGAACGAACAAGCAATTTCAACGAGGCGCACCAGTTTACCGGTGGCAAACCTGCAGCACTATTTTCGGCGCTCGATGCAAGTGCCGCACCCTTGAATGGAACCATAAAAGTGCTTGGCCCAAATAAAGTTCGCTTACAATTATCAATTGACGAATTACCAGATTGGTGCGAGGATGGTAAGCTTGGGTTAAACTTATTGTTTGATGAAAATGGATACAAGGAAATGAATATAGCCCTCGACAAGGTTATTCATTCCGGTAACAACCGTTTAGCAGAGTTACGAGATATAATTTATGCAAAAAGAAAACCTACCTTTTCACCACTTGATAGTACTCTCAAATTGACCGGATTAAATGAAAGTCAAAACAAAGCAGTTCAAAAAATTATTGCTGCGCAAGATATTGCATTGGTACATGGGCCGCCGGGTACAGGAAAAACTACTACTTTGGTACAAGCAATTAAGCAAATTTTAAAAACTGAGAAACAAGTTTTGGTTTGCAGTGCGAGTAATACTGCGGTTGATTTGCTGACTGAAAAATTGCATCACGAAAATATTTCGGTTTTACGATTGGGAAATCCGGCTCGTATTTCAGAGGAAGTTATGATGAATACACTGGATGCGAAAATGATGGCACATCCTTCGTATAAAGAATTAAAAAACTACCGTAAAACTGCTGAAGAGTATTTTAGAATGGCAGGAAAATACAAGCGAACATTTGGAAGAGAAGAACGTGAGCAACGTCAACTACTTTATCAGGAAGCAAAAAAAATTATTGCAGAAGCAAGAGTGCTTGAAGATTATATACAACATGAACAATTTGTTAATGCATCCGTTATTGCCTGCACATTGGTAGTTGCCGCCGGACGAATGTTGCGCGACAAACAATTTAGTACTGTGTTAATTGATGAAGCAGCACAGGCGTTAGAACCCATGTGTTGGATACCAATAAGCCGTAGCAATCGAGTAATATTTGCCGGAGATCATTTTCAATTACCTCCTACCGTAAAGTCGAAACTGGCTGAAGCCGGCGGATTAAAAGAAACTTTGTTTGAGCGTTGCATGCAGCTTGAGAACAGTTCAGTATTGCTGGATGTGCAATACCGAATGCACGAGCACATCATGAACTTTTCGAACCAGCAATTTTATGGAGGAAATTTAAAAGCGAATGAGCGAAATAAAAACAGGTTACTTTGCAGCGATTCGGAATTTGATTTACTTACTACTTCTTTAAACTTTGTTGATACTGCCGGCTGTGGTTTTGATGAACTGCTAAATCCAGAAAGTTTAAGTATTTCGAACCCGGAAGAAGCAGTACTTCTAATGAAGCACTTAAAACTTTTGTTGCAAAACTATACTGCCAGTGGTGCAACACAAAAAAAATCGGTGGGTATTATTTCTCCTTATAAAGAACAAGTACAATACCTCACTCAATTGTTAGATGCGGATGAAGCCTTAAAACAAACTGCTGCAAAAATTGTAGTAAAAACAATAGATGGATTTCAAGGACAGGAACGTGATATAATTTATATTAGCTTAGTGCGCAGCAATGACACTAAAGACATAGGATTTTTAAATGACATAAGACGCATGAATGTTGCCATGACGCGAGCACGTGAAAAGCTTGTGATTATTGGAAATAGTGCAACATTAGCAAATTCCGATTTTTATAAAAGCATGATCGATTATGCTGAAAATTTATCAGCTTATAGCTCAGCATGGGAGTTTATTTCGCAATAAATTTAGCTATACAACCTAAGCAGAATTAATCGAAAAAAAGATTCAATATCCAATTATTAGTTGATGCTTCGCAAATCTATTTCATGTTTACAAATTGCAAAGGCACTTCAAAATCTGTGCTTCTTACCAACGAAATAACCGCTTGTAAATCGTCAATTTTTTTTCCACTAACTCGCACTTGCTCATCCATGATTTGAGCTTCCACTTTTAGCTTTGCATCTTTTATTTTTTTTACAATCTTTTTTGCTGTTTCCTTATCAATGCCTTCCTTTATCTTAATGTCTTTGCGCATCATATTTCCGGAAGCGTAACGCTCCTTCCCAAAATCAAGGCATAGTGGATCTAATTTTTGTTTAATCATTCGCGAACGAAGTACATCTTCAATGGCTTCAATACGCATTTCGTTTTCGGTTAACAATTGAATGTTGAGGGTTTTTTTATCAAACTCGATGGTGCTTTTTGAATCTCTAAAATCGTAACGGGTGGCGATTTCCTTTCGCGAGGTATTTATTGCATTATCAAGCAACTGATGGTCAATTTTATTTACAATATCGAAACTTGGCATAGCTATATTATTAAAATAGATTATTAAATAAGCTTATTAAGAATTAACTACAGATGTAAGAATTTTATACTAAATAAACAATCGAAAATTTCATCCTCTATAGCACCTATAACATTTACTATTCTATTCATTTGAAACTTTCTGTAAAATAATTTAATCGCTTGTGGTAGTTAAAACAAAAAACCAAAACGCAATCCATTCGTGCTATAAACAAGCTGGTCAAATCCAAAAATATAATCCAACCTAAAAAACAATTTTTGTATACCCATGCCTAGTTCTAAAAACTGTTTATTATCATTCGTTTGCAAAAAGTTCAAGCTAAGTATTTCTTCAATTTTAGCAGTACGAAAAAGCGGAATTTTTGCTGTTAAAGCACTCTTAAAATTTTGTTCTAAATGAACTTCCACATAACTATTGTTAGCGCTGCTGCCATAGTAATCGAGCAATTGAAACTGCTTACCACTAAAGTTGGAATACAAGGTTTTATTTCCATTAAAATACTTCCAATCCATAAATGTCATACTCGTTCTATTCACAAACTTTCCTCCTTCAAGCAAATAATGAAACCTTCCAAAGCGAGTCCATTGTAATGTTCCATCGATTCCCACTTTTAGTAAATCTAAATCTACATCGCTGCCTAGCACCTCTTTGAATGCCCTTTTATAAAATAGAGTAAGTGACAGATAATTGGATGAGCGAACTAATTTGTTGCCTTCTTTATTGATATAATATTTTTGAAAGGGAGTAATTTGCAAGGCTGATTGCACATGAAACGATTGATTTCTGTAAAAGGCAAATCCTTTATTATCGACAATTTGCGGATCATTGCTACTAAATTCTTTAGTTGAGTTACTAAACGAAAAATTGGTGGTGTTGAGCAAAGGATTTCTATCTGCAAATTCAGTTGCTGCAAAAAACAAGACTCCATTTACTAACTCGTATTGCACCTTTAATTGGGTAAACTGCTTTTCAAATAATTTCATAAAATTATCCTTTATTAAAAGGGTATAAATGGTATTAATCAAGGGAGATATTGCGTTGCTATTAAATTGCAAAATATCCTTCCCTGCACTTATTTCAAGCTTGGCAAAACGCCTTGTATTAAAATGATAGGCAATACTACCAAAGCCAAAATACTTTGCGTTTGAAAATCCATATCCGGCGGTAGCATTGATATCAATATGAGCTGTAGGATGTACTTTTTTTGAAAAAAGCAAGGAAGGATTCACTACCAGGCCTTGCACTGTATTGAACGAAATAAAGTTATATATCGGTTGCAGATAAAACGAAAATCCATTGCGTGATTTCTTGAAACTATATCCATAAAGTAAATTGTTCATTTGTAAAACATTGGTTTGCTTTTCAACTGAATCAATAAAATTTTGCGTACTACACACGCTGTCCAAAGTATGGTGCAAATAATAATCGCTTTGCTCGAGCTGCGTTAGTGACAAATTTTGCTGACGTTTGAGCTTACTCTTGACCTTAATAAAAATAGGTTCAGATTGTAAAATTTGTTCTGCTCTAAAGTTGATTTTAGCATTAGAATTAACTTCAAAATTGGTATATAGTGTGGAGAAGTAACCCCTTTTTGATTCACTAAAAGTATTGGATGCGTAATCGAGTTTTACTTGATATGGTAAACTAACAGAATCGTTCAAAAGAAAATAATTTTGTACAAGATGCAAGCTATCTAAATTTTGAAGACCTGTATTTTTTGACAAGCGAAGATCCGCTGCATAAATGCTACCGGTGTTTTCAACTAAATACAAAAAACCTTCATAAGCTCCAACAGTAGTTGGTTTGGGACTGACTTTAATTTTACAAATACGTGTATTATTTTCGTCAAAAGCACCCATCAGTGAAAAGGTATAAAATCGTTGTGCATTATCAGCTAACGGTGAAATAAAACCCAATTCAGAAAATGGACTAATTCGACTCACCTTCTTGTACAAGTTAATTTCATATTCGCCAAACTGTTCGTGTTGAATGAGCGAAGTTCCAAGTACGCAGGTATTGTTCTTATGCACAACATATTGGTGCTTATTTGGAACTTGAAAATAGGAACTTACTTCACTTTCGTTTACATAAGGATGCACTGCAACTTGATTCGCTTTTAGTTTGGCTAACTTTTTAAATCCTGTATACTCAGCAAGATTGGCTCGGTTTGAAAATTCTTTTGATTTATTAATTACTGTGCATGAATAAGTATTTACCGAATTCAAAAAATGCTTTCTATTTGCTTGCGCTATTCGAATAATTTTGATGGCTTGTTCTTCTGAATAATCAAGTGTGGTAGACGTGAAAAGCGAATCAGGATACTTTTCGAGTTGTACCATCATTAGTTGATTTGTATCGGAGTTGCTTATTAATTTTGTGATGGCTCTGTATTCTAAAAAATTAAAAGTAATAGCAGTATCACCGGTAAGCGTGATCAGTTTAAACTTCCCATCGCTGTTGCTAACCGTATAAACCCCACTTTTATTAGCCATAAGCAAAGCACCGGCAATTGGTCGGTTCGACAAATCTGTAACAGTACCACTTATGGTGGCAGACTTGCTTTGAAGCAATATAAAAAGGCTGAAAAGTGTCAGCAGTAAAATGCGCATCCGGTAAATAGAAAAATTGCAAATTACAAATTAACGCTATTACTTCACACGAGGAAAGTTGGATTTAAAAAATATGGGAGAAGAATAAAACCGATACTAATTATTCAACCTGAAAATGTTGTAATTAATTATGCTTCGTTAAACTCACATTTGTTCGGCTACCACTTCGGTAACTTCCGGAAGCAATCGTTTTAACAAGCCTTCAATGCCTGCTTTGAGGGTAAAAGTTGCTGATGGACAGCCACTGCAAGAACCTTGCAACACTACAGTTACAACACCATTCTTAAAGGATTTAAAAGTGATGGCACCACCATCATTTTCAACTGCCGGACGAATATATTCTTCCAAAATTTCAGCAATTTTAATATCTGTTTCATTGGTTGGTTTATCGCCTATTACCTCATCAGTGGCAACAATCGAGGCTTTTTCAGTAACTATTTTTTCAGAAAGAATAGGTAAATTCTGCGAAAGATAGTTTTGCAAAAATTCACGCAATTCAGTTTGTATATCGTGCCATTCAACTGTACTTGTTTTGGTAATGGTGATAAAATTTCCTGAAATAAAAATATTTGTTACAAAAGGAAACGAAAACAATTTAGCTGCCAGTGGTGAAGATTTTGTCTGTTCCTTAGAAGTGAATTCAATTGGGCTTCCCTCTATCAATGGACGATTGGAAACAAATTTTAGTGCAGACGGATTAGGAGTGCTTTCTGCGTATATAGTGGTTAAGAAGGATGTAGTTTGCATGTTAAATTTTTGTGTAAAGATACGCTTTCACACTTGCAAAAAAAAGTACCACAGAATAGCGTCTGTGGTACTTTTCACAAATTAAACGAACAGTTTAAACTAGTTTATAATGCATAATTTTTTACTGATACTTCCTTTGCTAGTAAGCATTTTCACAATATAAACTCCGGCATCCAATTCACTTGTTGATAGTTCATATTTTGTTTTAGCTGTTACTTGTTTTTTCAATATTGCTTCACCTAGCGTGGAGCTTATACTAATTTCAGTTACATCTTCTATATCCGAATTCCAGCTGATGGTAACCTTTTCATTGGCTGGATTAGGAACTAAATTTACACTGTTTTGAAGTAATAGTAATTGCTGTAATGCGGTTATATCATCGTGCACCACAATTGAATCGTTGATAGCGTTAACAGGAATTGTTGTACCGTCAAAACGAATTAATCTAACATCGCTAAATGAGAGTTGTAGCATTTTATAAATATCAGTTCTGCCAGATAAATCATCTTTCATATCGATACTCAAAATTCCAATTGTTCCATGACCGCTTTGATTTTGTTTATCCGTTCGAACCACAGCTAAATCAATGCGTCCATTACTATAATTGTCCTTTTGAATTGAAATTAAATTAGAATTAAGCGTACCAATCCAACAAGAATCGAATTTGGCGAATACACTTGCTGAATCCACAATATTTTTGCTATAATTAATTGTCATGGCTATCCCATAAATACTATCGGCAGGAATTAGCAGTGTTCCTAAATTAATTGGCAATAATAACTGATCTCCTGCTTGAGAGGTATCTACTAAAACTGTAAAATACAAATCAGGATCAGTAAGCGAAGCAGGTAAAGGAGGAGTTAAACGTTGATGTGTTAAACCGTAATTTTGAGAAATCGCAAGCGTATCGTTAACATTCACCACTCCATCACCGTTGCAATCGATGTGCTTGTTATTTAATCCGTTTAGCGAGTCGCTCCAATCAGGAGCAACTTGACCATTCCATGAAATGGAGGCTGAAGCACGTATACCACCTGTATCTCCATAAGCTTGCCCGATGGGGAATAAATCAAAATTATTGGCTACCAAATCTGCATTGGCATCTCCCGGCCATACCAACCCGGGAATCGCAAAATAAACGGTATCACTTTTCGTACAACCGGCATTGTCTGTAACTGTAACAACATAAATCACTCCTTCACAAAACCCTGTAGATGGAACAGTTGGTGAATAGGAATAGTTATAGGGAGGAGTGCCACCTGAAGCAACAATTGTAACTTGACCATCGCACGAACCTGGACTGGGAGCAACAGCATTCTGTTGTGCAATTACAATGTTGTTTTGATAGGCAAGTGTAATGGTATCGGCAACCTGACAACCTCCAACATCGGTGCTATTCACTATATAAGTACCCGGGCATAAATTATTTTTTGAATAACCGGAACCTCCAGAAGACCATTGAGGGATGTTTACATTAGGAGTTGAGCTTACTTGTAAAAATCCATTGCATTGTCCGCAAGTAGGTTGATTAATTATCGAAAATTGCAAGTTAGGCTGAGCAGAAGATAAATATTTACCAATGCTTTGTACAGTGCAACTTCCATTGGTAATATCGCAATAATAATAACCAGCAGTGTTCGCAAAATAAGAAGGAGAAGTTGCACCGGTTAACAGGGTAGTGTTTCCACCAATATTGCTATACCATTGGTAGGTAGATCCACTTAATTGATTTTGAACAGAAAAATTTACCCCACCCGGAGAGGAACATAAGGAAGGAGGAACATTACTTGTTAAATCAGAATTAAGAAAATCTATATGAATGATATTTGAATTTAATTTGTTGTTACAAAAACCATTGCTAAGTGTACAATAATAATCGCCACTTCCCATCCAGGATTGAAGTAATAGGGTATCTCCGCCCCATGAAAAAGTAGAGCCGACTTTTGCCCAAGCATAATTTGAATTTGTAAAACCTGAAAATGCAGGAGCGTACAAGTATACAGGGCTTTGACATACAAGGGTAGATGAGGCTGTAATTGTCATTGATGCTGGAAGAATTGGAGTTTTAGCTTGATAGGAAATAACACCAGACATAAGCGGCATCATACTACAAAATTGATCCATAAAAGTCACCGTATAATCACCAACAGAAGTCACAGTATACACACTATCGTAAGCGCCGGGTATAGGGTTACCATTTTTAAACCATTGATATGGTCCGGAATATTGGCCTATCATAAGATTGGGTACCGTTAATTGTTCTGAGAAACCGGGACAAACTTTAACAATGGTGGGAGCAACCGGGTAAGTTCCTGTTTGGTATGGCCAAGGTTTGGGGGGACCAAAATCAATGACTTCAATTATGTCGCTCGTATCAATTCCGCAACCATTGCTTGTAATACAAATTAACTTTCCGGTATCTTGCGGTAAACAAGTTGATCCGGAAGAAATAAGTTGTGTGCCCATTGAACTTGTTGTTAAATACCAAGCATACGAATAGGATGCATTTGTAGGTGCTTGTATCGGTTGATCATAAGCTCCGCTTGCACACCAAGGATGAATGATTACCACATTTGGAAAGATTCCTCCTCCGAAGCTAAAATGAGACGGTGCTAAATTGGCATTTACCGTAGTACTCATTGAACCGTAACTTCCACATGCATTAGTCATGATGCAATAATATACACCACTTGCTATTGCTGTGTAAGTGCGCAAGGTGGCTCCTGAAATCAAAATTGAATCTTTGTACCATTGGTAAGATGCTTGCATACTGGCTGCGGCTGTAAGGGTAACACTTTGTCCGCTGGCTGCACAAAAATTGGTTGTGCCACTTGCTGTAATTAAAGGCGCTGCAGTATCACGCAAGATTACTTCAATTACATTCGAAAGCCACATATTGCTATCGGCATCCAAAGCTGCCAAACAATACACTCCTCCTTGCTTTGCATAAAAAACTGTATCACTGCCCAAATTGTAGTTTGCCGGAGTACTAATACGCATCCATCGATGACTTGCACGTGGATTACAGGTGATAGACAATTTAGCTGAATCACCGTTGCAAATTGCATTTGTTGAACTAACAATACAAGGCTTGTTGTTGCTCGATTTGGTATCTTGGAAATCTGAACGAGCAATCGCAAAATCCAAGCCCCCATAACCTGATAACTTTGTGCTACCTACGATGCATGAACCAATAAAATACGTGTCGTAAATATCGGTGGTAATTGCATTGGTTGCAGGGTTAAAATTATCGATGGGATAGTTAAAATTTTGATAGGTTGCAAGATCCAGGAATCGCCAATATACTCCAAAACCAGTGGTATCGGCCGAAGCAATTCCGAATCTATTTTGATAGGATACATAGGTCCCTGTCTGCAAAAATAAATTATCGCTTCCGCTACCGCTGGTGCGACTTCCCGATACATCATTAATATTACTTAACAATGTTAAACCTGCAACGTGTCGTTTTAAATTTCCTAAACTATCAGTAATGTGATCATAAGAATTTGAGCTTCCAAAACTTTGTCGTTCTGCCCCGGCAATTACTATATCTCCATTAAGCATTTCCGTAATTCCATTTACCCAAACCCAATTGTAATTATAGTTGTATTGGCGGGTCCAAATTGTATCGCCCAGCTGATCCATTTTCACTAACCAGATAATATCAATGGCTCCATTCGTTGAAGGGCTGCACAATAAAATGGAACCATCGTGTGCTAATTCTGCATCATTAAAAATTTCCTTACCTGTTTTTGAATAAGTTTTTGTTGAAAGCAAAACTCCTGCAGCGTCCGTTATCCATACAGCAGCATCCCCTGAATTAAATGAACTATTTGTTGCTCCGGCAATTAAAATAGTACCGTTGGGCAAAGCAATCACTTCTGATACTTCATCATTATTCACTGAATTATATTGGTTGCTCCACAAAAAGGTTCCAGATGCTGAGTAGCGAGCAAGCAACACATCGGTATAAGAGTTAGACAAATTAGAAACTTTGGTGATACCGGCAACAAGGATGTCGCCGTTTGCAGCTTCTGTAACGGTTGTTGCTACATCAATACCTAAACCATTCAGATGATTGCTCCATTTAACAACCCCATTTGAATCGAACATTACGATGTAAAAATCCTTGTCGTTTCCAAAGCCGTTGCTGTAACCAACTACAGCCCATCCTTTATTGCTGGTTTTACACACATCGTATGCTTCATCATCGCCAGCAGTTCCATAGCCACGTTCGAAAGTACCGTTTGGAAAGGAGTTTTGTGTAAAGCCGGTTTTGTGGCTAAAAAGGCATACAAAAATCAAGATAATGAAATTAAATAGGTTTAAGCGCTTGGTATTGCCCAACCATAAACTAAAATCCCGGGAGGCGATAATTGCTTTCATGTTGTTGTTATTTAAGGTTAATACTTTTCACCTTTGGTGAATAAAATTAGTGTATTCTGGTTGTGATTATTAATTTTTTCGATAAAATGCTATTCATTGTTTTTACTTGGACGGAATAGACTCCTGCATTGTAATTTTTTGTTGAAAGTTGTAACTTCCCTTCTTGTAGATTGGATGTGGAATACACTTCTACGCCATACATATTTACTAGTGAAACCTTTGTAACTTGTTGCTTCAATTTGCTAAGGTCGATTGTAACAAAATCGGAAGCAGGATTCGGATAAACTGAGTAAGAATTGTGTTGCATGGTATACTCTTGAAGTTTGGTAATATCCTGCCATACAACTATAGAATCATTGATTGCATTTAATGGTTTTTCAGTGCCGTCGCTGTCTATAAATCGCAAATTACTGAACGATAAATTAAGCGTTTTAATGAGTGAATCTCTTCCCGATAAATCATCTTTCATATCAATTCCTAATACTCCTATTGTGCCGAAACCTTGTTTATTCAAATGATCTGTTCCAACAATTGCACAATCAATTTTTCCGTTTGAATAATTATCGTGCTGCAAAGTGAGCAGGTTAATATTGGGAGTTCCCATCCAACATTGCGCATGTGAGATATGTGCTGAATTGCTATCAACAACCTCCTTTGAGTAATTAATGGTGAACGCAATTCCATAAACACTATCGGCTGGTAGAATAACTGTTCCTAATCCTATCTCAAAAAGCAAGGTATCGCCAGCCATGACTGTATCATTTACATAAGTAAAATACAAGGAAGGAGCAGTTGAATTTGTTTCTACAAGGCTTTGTCGAGGATGCACATATCCGTAATTTAAAATAATCGGAAGTGTATCTGCAGCATCAATAAGTCCATCTCCGTTGCCATCGATGTGTTTATAATCAGCGCCATTTAATTGTGTTTGCAACCAATCAGCTGAATACTGTCCTACCCAAGCCAAACTAGCATTTTGACGTGTAGTACCGGTAGCTCCGTAAGCAAGACCAATGGGTAGCAAATCAAAATTGTTGGAAGTAAAATCTACATTTGCATCACCCGGCCATACATCTCCATTGCAGGCATATGGCATTACAACATGAGTTAAGCCGATGCAATTAAAAGTATCGGTGTAAAAAACCGTGAATGTATCACCTTCACAAATTGCTGTAAGATTTGGAGCCGGTATTACTGAATAACTAACAGTATAAATTGCGTTAGCAGGAAACACGCTAGTTTGTAAAGTACCATCACACATACCACAAGAACTGGATTGCTGCTGTGTTGTAACCTGAATTGTTTGTCCTGTTCCGATTGCAATTAATGCTGTATCTACACAACCTTCTGTATTGGTAACATTCAAAATGTATTGTCCCGAATTATCAAAAGTTCGGCAAGTCGATAAAATTGATCCATCGTTCCAATAAGCAACAGCCGGTACTCCAGCAATAATGGTAGCACAAATTGGATTGCTTGTAGCACAATAATTAACTGTGTGTGGTAAGCTCACTTTAAAGGATGTAAGTTGTGCTGAGTTGCTGATAATCGTATCGGAATAATCCATAATGATACATCTGAATTTACGTCCATCAAATGTTTCATCTAAAGCAAATAAGTTTAAAACCGGAGAATAAAAGGTCCCGTAATTAATATTTTGCCATGAATGAAACTGGCTACTGTCCTGCCATGCATAACTAAGTTGTTTGGTTCCATTCGTTTGAACAGAAAATTGCGCATTTCCACCAATACAATAATTTGTGTCGCGACATTGCAGGGTTATATTGGTGACCGCATGAGGCAATTGCATTAACCAGTTGGCATATTGCATTTCAGGCGAAAGATTCATATATGGTGCAAGCACACCGCTAGAAATTGAAAAGTTAAAAATGCAACCGGTACCAAAAAATCCGCCTTTGGTAGTTGTGCCAATAAGTTGTCCGGGTTCAATTTCGAGAAGTTTACCATTTGGAAAAGCACCCGTATTGCTACTGTCAAATAAAGCAACAATTTGAGTTAGGTTGGTTGCAGTATCAAATTCAAAAATCCCCCCGTAATTTGAATTTCCTCCATGTTGAGCAGTACCGTATATCTTGCCATTTGAAGCTAAAATTAATTCATTGGAAGTACTCGCGAGGTTAGCTAGGGATGAAAAATCGTATCGATTAAAAAAAGTGTTTGTGTTTAAATCAAATTCAAATAGAGTTCCTTGGTTATTGGAGCCGCCCAAAGTTGTGGTACCATACAGCTTATTTGAAGTAGTCAACATTAAACCACTTAACGGATAAATTCCATCAGCTATATCAAATGAATGCAAAGTTGTGAGCTGATTGGTGTTTGGGTTGTATTTGAAAATTACTCCATTGTTAAATGTACCACCTAATCTTGTAGTTCCATAAATATTCCCTGCACTATCCAAACAAGGAGTGCCAAATGCTTCATAACCGGAATTTAAACCAGCAAATGCTTGAAGTAAAGTATAAGAATTACTATCTACTTTGTATTCAAATATTCCATCCGCTCCAACAGTTTGCTTAAATCCAAATAAGTGCTTACCATCTGCCGAACTTGCCATAGTGCCAAAAACATTTTGACCTGCAGTTTGCAGTAATGGTGTATATTTTCGGCTGCTAGGTTCGTAGCTGTAAAGATAATTCCCTGCTGATTGAAGAGTACCATACAATTTATTGTTGTATGCTTTAACTATTCCTGAATTGGGATTAGAGCCGGTTCCTGCACCACCATTAGAAGGATCGAAAGTATGAAAGGATTGACGTTTTCCATTGTTTAAATCAACATGTTCAATTCTGCCACCATCACCGGCATTTCCTGAACCTGCACAAACAAGCAATAATAAGCTGGTATCAAAAACGCAATTCGCATATACTACTCCTTTTGTGTTTCCAAGATTTGAGCTATGGCTTCCTGCGTTAAAAATATAGTGGCCTTTGATATGAAGATTCTTAATTGAAGCATAATCCATACACACTCTGTTGACATATAGCGCTAGGTATACGGTTGAACTGTCGTCGGTAGAATTTACATTAAATATAGTAGTTCCATTATTGACCGTTAAAATATTATTTGACTGTAAGGTTATTCCCGGCACCAGATACAAAGATGTTGTTCCATTAAATTGTATCGTATCTTGAACTATTAAATCAGACTTTAGAATTATACTTGTGTCGACAACAGTTAAGTTGGATGTTGAATAAAGACCTTCAACTTCGCCACATCCAGGTAAGGAAGCATTTTTTACTAACTTAAATTTTTGGCTGCTCGCATTTCCGGCAAAAAATTTAGAAGTAGTTATTTCATGTATCTGTGCATTGTCGCATATAAAATGAGGACAATTAACGTCAAACAAGATATTGAACGCACTTTTAAATTGTATAAACTTAGCAATGTTAAAGGTGGTTTGATCAGCATAAATACCGGCAGTTAAACTTGGATTACCACTTATTAAATCAACCAAAATTGAATCGCATACAACAGTAGAGCTTCCGAAATAAAAACTATTTGCTCCGCTATAATTGGGACCTGCTAAAAAATTATTGGTTAGTTGAATGTTGAAATTATTTGTTCTTAACGCCCCCTTTAAAAAGTGCATGGATATGCCAAAATAATTATCCATCAAATGTAAGTCTCCATTTTTATTGCCGATTAAAGCCGGCATGATAGCGCCATTACATTTTATCAAACATGAATCAATACCCATTAATTCAAGCACTACCTTGGAATTGAAATTTACCATGTTCGATAAATCAATATTTCCAAACACGTTCATGGTGCATGAATCAACACTTATTGGAAAGAGTAAACCCGCGAAATTTATGTTCTGCATTTGCGGATTAAAATTTCCTGAAAAGGAGATAACTCCAGTTTGAGCAAACGAAGCGCTATCGATATAAACATTATCACCGGGCCCGGGAGCAACAGCGTAAAAATTGCTACCTCCGCTGCTACTTGCCCAGTGGTTTAATGGATCGTTCCAATTTCCACTGCCACCTACCCAATAATAATTGTTGGCATTGGCTGAAATACAAAAAGCGAATCCTATAATTAGTAGTTGTACTTTTACACATACTTGATAATAGGATAAAATGCGTAATTTGATAAATGTAAATTTCATATCGTAGCGTTTATTAGTTATATCGATATGTGCAACTCTGTTGTACACACCTAAAGATTTTATTTCACGCTACAAATATGTGGAGCAAAAACACAGAAAAAAAAAACATTATTTTAGCTCTTTGGATTACTTTTAATTCATTTTTATATCTATTACTATACAATTATTTTACTATTTACCACTATATATAGTAATTACAGGTAATTTATATTTTTTTCACTTTTTAATCCTTTTTGGATAGATGTGTTTATTTATTTAAACGATGCAAATGTTCTGCTACTTGGTTAATAAAAATAAAACAATATAGTTATGTTTGGACTTATTTTATTTTGTCAATGTCGCATTCTAACTATTTAATATCGCTTATCTTGCTTTATTTTAAATATAGAATCAGTTGTATCCATTTTTTTACGCTTTCTATATCTTTGGATAATAAATAAAAAAAATGCAAAACAGTAAACTCATTAAACTTCTTCAATCTCTTTCCAATAGTGAAACGAAGCATTTTTTGGAATTTATACAATCGCCCTATTTTAATAAACATAGTAAGGTGTATGATCTAGGCAAATTTGTATGCAGCTTTTCGGGTGACTATTTAAACACCAATTTAACGAAAGAGAAAGCAGGAAAGGCTGTATTTAAAAATCAGAAATATACACCGCAACAGTTAAGCGATGTTATGAGCTACCTCAGCAAACTACTCGAGGACTTTATATCGTGCACACGTTTCATGAATCAATCGTTGCTGCGTAAACAGTTTTTATTGGAAGAATTAAAAGAGCGAAACAGTAATTCAGTATTTCAAATGGTTTCGAAAGAGTTTACTGCGCAACTTGAAAAAAACAAACTACGTGATCATAATTTTCATTACCATACTTATTTATTTGAATCAGAAAGCGATGCTTTCTTCATAAAAAATGAAAACCGCAAATTTCATGAGAGCATTCAACGTAAAGCAGATAATTTGGACATCTTTTATTTATCGGCAAAACTGAAAACGTGTTGTGAGATGATTAATCGGAAAAATATAGTTGCAGCCGATTACGAATTGCATATGTTGGATGAAATTATGAGTTACATTAATTCTAATTTGGAACGATTCAAAAATGTTCCTGCCATTACCATCTATCATAGAATTATCATGACGTTGACTGAAAGTGACAACGTTTCGCATTACACCAAATTAATAAAACTATTGGATAAAAACTACCTCTATTTCAGTAAAGAAGAAGCCCGCCAAATGTATGATTTCGCTCAAAATTATTGCATCAAGAAAATCAACAGTGGGCACGTAGAATTTGGAAAAGAAATTTTAAAACTTTATAAAAATTTACTGTCTCGAAAAATTATTTTTGAAGGCAAATATCTATCGCAATGGGATTATAAAAATATTGCAACTATCGCTTTGCGTGAAGAGGAATACGAGTGGACAAAAAAATTTATTCTCGAGTACAAAGAACACATCGTATCTGAGTTTCGCGATAATGCCTTTGCTTACAACATGGCTTCCTACTACAATGCAGTCGAGAATTATAAAGATGCTCTTAAGCTTTTGCAAAAGGTAGAATTTACAGATGTTTTTTACCATCTAGGATCCAAATCATTACTACTTAAAGCATACTATGAAATGGATAACGCTGAATCGTTTTATTCATTAATTAGTGCATTTAGAGTGTATTTGCGCAGAAATAAATACATCAGTCAATCGCAGTTTACCAATCATTTAAACTTAATTAATCTTGCCAAAAAGCTGTATGATTTAAAATACAACAATTACTCTAAATTTATTTTTAAGCGCAAGATCGAAAACATAAAAAACAAATTGAACTCCAACAAAAACATTGCTAATATTGTTTGGTTAAAAGAGAAAGTAAATGAATTTGAAAAATAATAGCTTACTAAGAGCTGATTTTTTAATTGTTGGTTCCGGTATAGCCGGATTAAGCTATGCTTTAAAAGTAGCCGAGCACGGAAAAGTTTTAATGCTCACCAAAGCCAACAAAGAGGAGTCGAACACCAAATATGCCCAAGGTGGAATTGCAGCCGTAACAACTCCGAGCGATTCATTCGAAAAACACGTGCAAGATACATTGGTAGCAGGCGATTTTTTATGTGACAAAGAAACGGTTGAACTTGTAGTGCGCGAAGCTCCTGAACGCATTGCTGAATTAATTGAATGGGGTACCCACTTTGATAAAAATAATAACGGAGAATACGATTTAGCGAAAGAAGGTGGACATAGCGATCACCGAATATTGCACCATAAAGATAACACGGGTTTAGAAATAGAACGTGCTTTATTGAAGGCTTTAAACATGCATCCCAATATTGAAATTCGGGATCATTATTTTGCGCTCGATATTATTACCCAACATCATCTTGGTGTTGTTGTAAATAGTAAAACTCCAGGAATTGAATGTTATGGAATTTATGCTTTAAATACAAAAACCAACCAAGTTGAAACCATTATTGCCAAATCAATATTAATGGCTACGGGTGGCTGTGGACAAGTATATGAAACTACCACCAACCCGGTAATTGCAACCGGTGACGGAGTGGCGATGGTATATCGTGCCAAAGGTAAAATTGAGCATATGGAATTTATTCAGTTTCACCCTACTTCACTCTATCAACCGGGACAACATCCCTCCTTTTTAATTTCAGAAGCTGTGAGAGGATTTGGCGCTATTTTACGAACGAAGTCCGGCGAAGAATTTATGCAGCGTTATGACGAACGAAAGTCACTCGCTCCTCGCGATATTGTTGCCAGAGCCATTGATAGTGAAATGAAAATTCATGGGGATGAATTTGTATACCTGGATTGCCGTCATTTAAACTCAACTGAATTAATTGCTCATTTTCCTACCATCCATGCCAAATGCTTAAGCTTAGGCATAGATATTAGCCGTGATTTAATTCCGGTATTACCTGCAGCTCATTATCAATGTGGTGGAATTAAAGTCGACAAACAGGGCAAAAGCTCTATTCGAAATTTATATGCGATTGGAGAGTGTGCCAGTACAGGTCTTCATGGAGCTAATCGGCTAGCTTCAAACTCACTTTTAGAAGCAGTAGTTTTTGCACATCGCGCAGCCATTGATTCTATTCAGAACACCAAACAAAATGTATTTTTTGAACAAGTTCCTCCTTGGAACGCAGAAGGCACCGTGCATCCGGAGGAAATGATTTTAATTACTCAAAGTACAAAGGAAGTGCAGACAATCATGAGCAATTATGTAGGAATTGTGCGATCGAATTTACGTTTGAAACGGGCACTTGACCGACTGCTAATACTGCACAATGAAACCGAAAGTTTATATGAGCAAAGTACGGTATCGGTGCAATTATGCGAATTGCGCAACATGATAAAAGTTGGATACATTATTTTAAAACATGCATCAGCGCGCAAAGAGAGCATAGGTTTGCATTACAACTCCGATTACCCGAAGTAATTAATGCAGCTTATTTAATAGAATTAAGATTAAGGTTTTTTAAGGCCGGTGCTGCCTTTGCTACAATCAAAACAATTCCAATAGTCATGATTCCTCCAAAAATTATTGAAGGAACTAAGCCTAAGAATTGCGCAGCTAAACCTGATTCAAATGCACCAATTTCATTTGAGGATCCAATAAAAATACTGTTCACCGACGAAACTCTTCCACGCATTTCATCGGGTGTCATCAATTGTAAAATTGTGTGACGCACAATTACACTAACATTATCAAAGGCTCCGGCAAGCATCAAAAAAAGAAAAGACAAATAAAAATTAGTTGAGAGCGCAAATAAAATAGTACAAATTCCAAATGCGCTTACTGCGAATAAAAGTTTCCGGCCCGAATTTTTTAACGGTGGGAAATAGGCAAAAATAAAAGCCATCATTACTGCACCAATTGCCGGTGCTGCGCGTAACATTCCCAAGGCTTCGGGACCTACTTTTAAAACTTTATCGGCAATAGCCGGCAACATTGCAACAGCTCCTCCAAACAATACAGCAAATAAATCGAGCGAAAGTGCTCCCAGTATTATTTGATTTTTAAACACGAATTTTATACCAACCGTAAGGCTTTCTTTTAAGGTTTCCTCTTTTCGCTTTTCGGGTAAAGGTCTGTAACTAATTAAAGAAAAAAAGAAAAGGGCTAAAAATAAAAATACTAAGTTGGCTCCATACGCAATTGCAGCTCCATAAAAACCATAGAGCAAGCCACCTAATGCCGGTCCGGTAATCGCTCCGATGTGCCATACAGTTGTATTCCAAGCAGCTGAATTGGGATACAAGGCTCTGGGTACAATTTGCGTTAACAAGGACGGTACTGCCGGAGATAAAAAACCTCTGGTAATTCCTACTAAAACTATAATTGCAAAAACCGGAAACACCCCGGTTTTACGTAAAATTTCGGCATCATTCGTACTCAGTAAAAATAAAGCCATAGTTCCCAACATAAAGAATAAGGAGGCCCAACGGATTATTTTTCGTCGGTCGAACGTATCCGCAACGTGTCCCGAAAAAAAGGAAGTGATAATAAA
>DGQS01000018.1 GCA_002389785.1 Bacteroidetes bacterium UBA4408 | reverse complement strand
GATCTAGCCTTTGCCGATTTTTCCAAACATGCCTATAAGCTTGCCTCACTAAATTACCTTAAATTTTTTAAAATGGATAATTTAAGTAAGCTTGGTCTATTGGCTGCTGAATTTACCCTTGCCGGGAAAAATTGGCACGAACGATATGCACCCGATGAAGTAGCACTTTGTTTCAGCAATGCTAGTTCGAGTATCGACAGCGACCGAAAACATCAGGAAAGCATTGGAAATCGCAACAATTATTTTCCTAGTCCATCCATTTTTGTGTATACGTTACCCAATATTTTAGCCGGCGAAATCTGCATCCGAAATGGTTTTAAAGGTGAGAATTCTTTTTTTATTTTTGAGAAATTTGATGCTGAAAATATGGTCAACTTGGTGCAGCAACTTTTCAGGAATGAGCAATGTAAAGCATGTTTGATGGGCTGGATAAATTACGATTCAGAACAAGCTGATGCACTTTGTTGTTTAATTGAAAAATCCAATAACGAAAAAGAACTTCCATTTACTGCCGAAAATTATTCATATTTATATTTTAATACCAAACCTCAATGAGCCAACTAGCGAACGAATTAAAAACAGAAATTATTAAAGCCTTAAACCTTGAAGGTGTAAGTCCCGAAGATATTGAAAACGATGCCCCACTTTTTGGAGAAGGTCTTGGATTGGATTCAATTGATGCACTCGAATTAATTGTATTACTCGATAAAAACTATGGAATTAAAATTGACTCTGCAGCCGATGGAAAAGCTGTTTTTCATAGCATTTCGAGCATGGTGGCATATATTGAAAGCAAAAAATAATGACTGATCGTGTAGTTGTAACCGGAATTGGAATTATTTCGGCCATCGGTAAAAATACTGACGAAAGCTTGCAACATTTTCGTTCGGCTACTTCCGGTATTGGAGCAATTACACAGATAGATACCATTCATAAAACCAACCTACCGGTTGCTGAAGTTAAATACAGTAACAGAGAGCTACTCAACTTACTAAATATTGCAAACAAAAAATGCAATTATACACGCACCTCCTTACTAGGAATGTTTGCGGCTAAACAAGCACTTGAGAGTGCAGGAATACACTCGGTAAAAAAAAAAAAAACCGGGTTAGTTTCGGCCAATAGTGTGGGAGGTATGGACAAAAGTGAAGTATTTTATGCAACATTTTTAGGTCATCCGAAGAAAGGAAAAATTTCGAACATTGTTGGTCACGATTGTGGCGATAGCACCGAACATATTGCCGACTATTTAGGAATTAAAGAACAAGTAACCACCCTTAGTACAGCTTGCTCTTCATCGGCCAATGCAATTATGTTAGGCTCACGATTAATACAACATGGATTGCTCGATCGGGTTATCGTTGTGGGCTGCGATTCGTTAACAAAATTCACCATAAATGGTTTTAATACTTTGTTGATTTTTGACAAAGAGGCTTGTCGACCGTTTGATGCAACGCGTAACGGATTAAATTTAGGAGAAGGAGCTGGTTACATTGTTTTAGAGTCTGAAAAATCTGCAGTAGAATCAGGAAAAAAAATTCGTGGTATTTTGAGTGGATTTGCCAATGCGAATGATGCTTATCATCAAACCGCCTCTTCACCGGATGGTAATGGTGCTTATCTGGCAATGAGCCAAGCGCTCAGCATGAGTAATTTGCAGCCAAATCAAATTGATTATATAAATGTTCATGGCACAGCAACACAAAACAATGATCTAAGCGAAGGCATTGCCATGAAGCGAATATTTGGTGAAACGGTACCACGCTTTAGTTCAACGAAATCGTTTACAGGACATACGCTAGGAGCCGCAGGCGGAATTGAAGCTGTGTTTTCAATTATGGCGTTAGAGCAACAACTTATATATCCAAATTTAAGGTTTAAAACTCCTATTCCCGAGCTACAATTAATACCCGAAACAAAATTAATTGAAGGTGCAGGAATAAAACACATACTAAGCAATTCGTTTGGTTTTGGCGGAAATAATTCAACCCTCATTTTTAGTGCAGCCTAACATGAAAGTATACATCAACGGAATAGGCAGTGTTAATGCTCAACAAGCGGGATATACCGACAATTTTTTAACTGAAATACAGCAAACCGAACAACATTCGATTCGCAGTATTGAACCCGATTACAAAGCGTTTATTAATCCCACGCTTATTCGTCGTATGGGCAGGATAATTAAGATGGGAGTTGCCTCAGCAAAAATGTGTTTAAACGATGCCGGAGTGGAACAACCTGATGCCATACTAACAGGAACAGGACTTGGATGCATTGAAGACACCGAAAAATTTTTGGGAGCCATTATTCAAAACAATGAACAGTTTTTAACTCCTACTTCTTTTATACAATCTACACACAACACTGTTGGCGGACAAATTGCGCTGATGTTGGGATGTAACAACTATAATTTTACTTATGTACATCGTGCTTTTTCTTTTGAAAGCTGTGTGCAGGATGCAATGATGTTACTTGCAGAAAAAGCTGAACAAAATGTGCTCTTAGGAGGAGTAGATGAACTAACCGTAAATAGTCTCAAACTTATTGAACGCTTAGGACAACTAAAAAATCATCCGATTACGAGTTTAAATTTACTCAACTATAAAACACGAGGAAGCATTGCCGGTGAAGGTGCTAATTTTTTTGTGTTCAGTACTAAACATACTGAATCAAGTTATGCGCAATTACTGGGATGCAAAATGCTTTATAAACCGGAAAACACAGAAGAAATTACCGAAAGTTTGCAACAGTTTTTGCAGCAAAATAAGGTACAAGCAAGCGATATTGACTTAGTACTTTACGGCTACAATGGTGATGTTAAGTACGACAGGCTTTATACCGAAGTAAAAGACAAACTGTTAAGTAAAAGTTCAGTCGCATATTTCAAGCACCTTTGCGGCGAATACCATACGAGCAATTCTTTTGCCTACTTGCTTGCTGCACATATATTAAAAACAAAAAGTGTTTCTCCTTCGATACTTCTGGACGATAAAAAACGCCTTGTAAAAACCATCTTGATTTACAATCATTATAGAGGAATAAATCATACATTCTCACTGCTTAAGGCATGTTGACACATACAACTTCAACAGCTCTATTTGGCATGCTGATGCTACTTTTGCTGTGTTTGCATTATTTTATATTTCCACTACACGAGTTCATTTTTATATTTCCCGTACTCGGATATTTTGTATTGGTGGCTTGGGGTTCATCTCAAATAAATTCAAATTATCACCTCACCGTTTTGTGCCAAAGTAAGGATGTTACCAGCAAACACATAGCATTAAGTTTTGACGATGGTCCACACGAAACTGTAACTCCATTAGTATTAGATTGGCTTAAGAAACATGAAATTTCGGCCACATTTTTTTGCATTGGTAAAAATATAGAAGGCAAGGAAGCATTGTTGCAGCGCATGCATTCAGAAGGACACATTATTGCTAATCATTCGTATTCACATTCTTATTTTTTTGATTTTTTTGGAAGTTCGAAAATTAAGAATGAATTAAGTCGAACAAATGAACAGGTTGAGAAGCTACTTGGCAGTAAACCTGCCTTGTTTCGACCACCCTATGGTGTTACTACACCTTCTATCGCTCAAGCTGTTGAACAATTAAAACTAACGTGCGTTGGTTGGAATGTACGCTCAATGGATGGGGTTTCAAAAAATCAAGAAAAAATTATAGAGCGGGTTTGCGCAAAAATTCAACCGGGTGCAATACTTTTGTTTCACGACACTTACGAACAAGTAATTCCGGTGCTAGATGCAACATTCCAACATTGCAGAGCAAATGGCTTCAAAATTGTATCATTGGAAAAACTGGTAAAAATAAAACCCTATGTATAAATCTTCATTGTCGCATATTATTTCAAAAAACTTATTGCTTCTTTTAATACTTGTTTTGGTTGTTAGCTCTGCGGTAACAGCTCAAAACAAAGACTTCAAAACCATGAAGGATACAGCAGTGTTTAAGCAAAAATTACTTGAAAAATCAAAAGCTACGAATAGTATTGAAAGTAATTTTACGCAAGAAAAAAACTTGAGTATGTTGAGTGAAAAAATAATTTCGAAAGGTCATTTCTATTTTAAAAAAACGAACCTCCTTCGTTGGGAATATTTGAGCCCAACGAGCTATTTAATAGTAATAAACAAGGATAAAATTTTTATTAAAGACGGAAAAAAAGTTTCGAAATACGATACTAATTCGAACAAATTATTTAAAGGCATTAATGATATGATGCTGAATTCGGTGCAAGGAAATGTACTCAATCATACCGATTTTAAAATCAACTATTTTGAAAATGACACTTACTATTTGGTTGAAATGACTCCAAGAGCAAAAGAAATGAAAAGTTACATAAAAACTATTTCGATGTATTTTGACAAAACCGATTACACAGTTTCAAAAATTAAAACGGTTGAATTATCGGACGACTATACCAGTATAGAATTTAGCAACAAAAAGTTGAATCAAGCAATTGCAGATTCGCAATTTAGTGTAAAATAATTCAGGACAAAAAAGGATTATTTTCTTTTTCAAAGCCGATGGATGTAGCAGGACCATGTCCTGGATAAACAGTAAAATCAATGGGCAAGGTAAATAATTTGATGCGAATACTTTCGAGCAATTGCTGGTGATTTCCACCCGGCAAATCAGTTCTCCCAATGCTTTGATAAAACAGTACATCACCTCCAACAACCAATTTATCAGCATGGCTAATAAAACAAATACTTCCGGCTGAATGACCGGGAGTAAATACTATGTCCAGTGTTGAGTTTCCAAAATGAATTTTATCGCCTTCTTCTAAAAACTTTGTAGGTGCAGGAGATTCTTCGTAAGGTATGCCAAAAATATCTGCTGAAACTTTCCCGGCTGCCAATGTTTGCAAATCTTTTTGATGCATTTCCAATTCCAACTGATAAGTATCTGCTATAAATTTATTGCCCAAAATGTGGTCAATGTGACAATGTGTATTCAGCAATTTTACGGGTTTCAATTTTTGCTCGGTGAGATGCTTTGTTAATTTGGATTGTTCTTGAGCATTGCAGCAACCCGGATCAATAATTACACACTCACCGGTTTCATCAGCTAGAATATAGGTATTTTCCTGAAAAGGATTAAACGTAAAGGAATGTAATGTGATCATTTAGTAATTGTATTTTGGGTATAGTAATGTTGGAAATTTTTTACTTTAATGAAGAAGCAAATTAGTGTCGATCAACTTCATTAATTGCACCTATTTCAATCGAACATTGTTTACTAATTCTATTCATTCTGCCAATCCGGAAAGATTCAATTGCTCTCAGCAAGTTACAATCGCATTCGATTCTTTATTTTTTTGCAAGCATCCGAAAAGGAAAAATCCAAGAAATTGTAACCGGTTCCAACAATCTTACGAATGATGGGTGTGGTTGCTAGTTGCATATTTCCTGCATCTTCAGCTTTTAAAACTGAATTATAAATACGCTATCACGAAGTACTTATAATTCTATTTCGTTTTAAATGAGATTAGCGAAACCAATTACTCTTGCTGATTATACACCTAATTAATCAACTGATATTAATTGATCGACCAGGTATTTTTACCGCGCAACAAGGCATCTAAATCACCTTTGCCTTTAGCTTTTACAGCATCTTCTATTTGTGCATTCAAAGCATCCTCATAACAGAATCGATCTTCCTGATAAAAAATACCAAAAGGACGTGGTAAATGATTTTCTTTTTTAGGATCATCAAAAAAGCGTGATAAAATTTGTGCTTTAACACGGTCTCTTTCATCGTGTATCCACAAGTCATTTGCACTTTCACCCGAGGTTAAGTCTACCACTCTTGGTGTAAATCCATCCAATTTAATTCCCTTGTTTTGTCCTTCTCCGAACAACAAAGGCTTCCCTGTTTCAACAAAAAGTGTTTCCATTTTCTTCGTTCCTTTTTCAGTAAAAACTTCAAAAGCCCCGTCATTAAACACGTTACAGTTTTGATAAATTTCAACAACAGAAGAACCTTTATGTGCATTGCTGCGCTTTAAAATTTCGCGCAAATGAATAGGATCTCGATCCATGCTGCGTGCAAAAAAGGTAGCATCAGCCCCAAGTGCTAAAGCAGCGGGATTAAAAGGATGGTCAATACTTCCCATGGGCGATGATTTGGTAATTTTTCCTTCAGGAGAAGCAGGAGAATATTGTCCTTTTGTTAAACCATAAATTTCGTTGTTGAAAATTAACAGGTTCACATCAAAATTACGGCGTAGCAAATGAATCAAATGATTTCCGCCGATGCTCATGCTATCGCCATCTCCACTCACAATCCATACGCTCAATTCAGGTCGGGTAGCTTTTAAACCACTTGCTACTGCAGTCGCACGTCCATGTATACTGTGCATTCCAAACGTTTCCATATAGTACGGAAACCGCGAAGAACATCCGATACCCGAAACAAAAACAATGTTTTCGCGCGGAATACCTAAATCAGGTAATACGGTTTGAACTTGTTTCAAAATTGAATAATCGCCGCAACCGGGGCACCAACGAACATCCTGATCGGTTACAAAATCTTTTGCGCTTAACGCTGCTTGTTGTGTTTCCATAAGTTGATTGTAAATTTTAGCTGTATCACTTGCATTAAACTAAGTGCTACATAGTTTAAATTTATTTTAGTAGTTCAACAATTTTATTTTTTATTTCGGTACTGGTAAAAGGCATTCCCTTTACTTTATTGAAGCCGATTGCCGGTATTAAATATTTATCGCGTACCATTTTTATCAATTGTCCGCTATTAATTTCGGGCATTAACACTGTATCGTAATTCGACAAAATTTGACCTAAATTTTTGGGGAACGGATTGAGGTAACGCACATGGGCATGTGCTACTTCATAGCCCTCCGACAATGCTTCAATTACTGCAGTTTTTATAGAGCCGTAGGTTGATCCCCATCCAAGAATTAACAATTTACCTTTTGCCGGACCATTGTCAATTTGTTGTAACGGAATATAGTCGGCAATGCGTTCAATTTTTTGAGCGCGTAAATTCACCATCAATTCATGATTATCCGGGTCATAGGAAATATTTCCGGTTTCGTTTTCTTTTTCAATACCTCCTACTCTATGCTCTAAGCCTTTGGTTCCGGGTATTGCCCATGGCCGTACTAATTTTTCATCGCGCTTGTATGGTAAAAATTTTGCGTCTTCCGGATTGCGCGCTTTAGCGTAGTCAACTTTAATCGGTTTCAAATCTTTGGCACTTGGAAAAATCCAAGGTTCAGAACCATTTGCAATGTATCCATCACTCAAAAAGAAAACCGGAGTCATGTGTTCAACTGCAATACGGCATGCTTCATAGGCAGTATCGAAGCAATCGCTAGGAGTACTTGCCGAAATAATGGCAACGGGTCCTTCTCCGTTTCGGCCGTACATGGCCTGTAATAAGTCGGCTTGCTCAGTTTTGGTAGGCAAACCGGTTGAGGGTCCACCTCGTTGAATATTGCAAATTACGAGTGGAATTTCGAGCATGGTAGCCAAGCCAATTGCTTCTCCTTTTAAAGCTATTCCGGGTCCTGAAGATGCAGTAACACCTAAACTTCCTCCAAAGGAAGCTCCTATGGTTGAGCACACAGCAGCAATTTCGTCTTCGGCTTGAAAAGTTCTTATTCCAAAATTCTTATACTTTGCTAACTCGTGCAATATATCAGAAGCCGGAGTAATTGGATAGGTTCCGTAAAACAAGCTCAAATTTGATTTGTTGGCGGCTGCAATTAAACCAAGCGCAGCAGCCTGGTTTCCCATAATATTTCGGTATTCTCCTTTTTGCATTTTAGCTGCTTTCACTTCGTAGCGAGCATTAAATGTTTCAGTAGTTTCACCGTAGTTGTAACCTGCTTTTAATACTTTTAAATTGGCTTCAATTAAGTCGGGACGTTTTTTAAATTTTTCTTGAAGAAAAGCAATGCTGTTCGACATGTCTCTGTTATACATCCAATAGATAAAGCCTAACACAAACATATTTTTGCTTCGATCAATTTCTTTGGTTCCCATCCCAGAATCAGCCAAGGCAGTTCGCGTCATTTTAGTAACGTCAATTTCGTATACTTTAAATTTTTCGAGCGAACCATCCTTCAGCGGATTTACACCATCGGGATATTTAGCAAGTTTCAGATTCTTAATATCAAAGCCATCGGTATTCGCAATAATGATTCCTCCGGTGTGCAAACCTTTTAGGTTAGCCTTTAATGCAGCGGCATTCATAACTACCAACACATCACAACCATCACCCGGAGTAAAAATTTCGACACTTCCAAAGTGCAATTGGTATCCGGATACACCGGCTAATGTACCTTGTGGGGCGCGAATTTCGGCCGGAAAATTTGGAAAAGTGCTAATATCATTTCCCAACAAAGCTGCGGTATCGGTAAATTGAGTACCGGTTAACTGAATACCATCACCGGAGTCGCCGGCAAACATAATGGCTACATTTTTTTTAGTTTCTAAGGTTGTACTCATATACAAGTAAAAAATAACTGTGATACATATTTATAAGCATTAGGCAACAGGCTGTGCTTGGTGTTGACTAATCGCTTCAACAGATTTAACTTCGGGAACTGCTCGTTTTATACTTTCTTCTATTCCTGCTTTTAGGGTCATGATGCTCATGTTACAATCGCGGCAAGCACCGTGCAATTGCACTTTTGCAACATAATCGTCGCTCAATTCTATAAACGTCACATCGCCTCCATCTGCTTCCAAATAAGGGCGTATTTGATTTAAAGCTTCTTGTATTTTAGTAATAATTGTGTGGTCGTTTATCACGTTAAAAGCGGTTAATAGTTGCAGTAAAAATAAGAAAATTTGTTCAGCTTCAATTAAATTTTATTGCGCTAGGATGCCTTCGTTTACTTCCGTAATTTAAGACATTGCAACCTAATGCTAATCAACCAATTTTAGGTTTTAAGTTGCTTTGGGATGTATTGTATTAACTCCTATTAAGCGGAAAAATGCAAGTTTAGGTTGATACTAAAAGGTGCACAATTGAACCAACGTGTTTTAACGATAAGTCACAATTTTGATGACTGTCATGGCAACGATAAAACTATGGGTAAACATGTTTTTACGAATTCCTAAAAAGCATCTGTAATTATTAATTAATAGCTATTATAGGAAGCATAACAAACGTTTACATAGGCGAGAAATGTTAGTTAGAAAATAAGAACACTTTATTCGGTTAATCCGGCAACCGTTGAAAGATTTACTTGGTTCTTTACTTTTGAAATAAAAATATCGTTCATGGATGGGATTACTTCGTTGAAAGAAATTACCTGAACATGAGGCAAAATAGTTGCAAGCACATCGTTGGGAGTAGCATTGTTAAGGAGTTTAACGGTAGCCGTGCATTGGTCGGCTTCTTGCGATTTTTGAATCAATTCGAAACCAGCCCACAATGCATTTGTAAAGGCAATCATATTTCCTTTAAATTTTATTAAATAAGTATTGGTAGCATTGGCTTTTCGAATATCTTTTACTGCACCTTCGAGTATTTTTTTGGAACGATTTATTAGTGCAATTTCATCGCATAATTCTTCCACCGATGACATATTGTGAGTACTTAAAATTATGGTGCTTCCTTTTGCTTTTAATTCTAAAATTTCATTTTTAATAAGATTGGCATTAATTGGATCAAATCCACTAAATGGTTCATCCAAAATAAGCAAACTAGGTTCATGCAAAACAGTTACAATGAACTGCACTTTTTGCTGCATGCCTTTCGAAAGTTCTTCAATTTTTTTATTCCACCAGGCTTGAATTTCAAATTTTTCGAACCAATATTTTAATTTCAACGTTGCTTCTCTTCGGCTCATACCTTTTAATTGCGCCAGGTATAGTACTTGTTCGCCAACCTCCATCTTTCGATACAAGCCTCTTTCTTCGGGCAAATATCCAATTTGTGCCACATTGAAATCAGTCATTTTCTTACCTTCAAAAAAAAGCTCTCCCTTATCGGGCGCAGTAATTTGGTTGATGATGCGTATCAAAGAAGTTTTACCAGCACCATTGGGTCCAAGCAAACCAAATACAGTATTTTTATGAACGGTAATACTTACATCGTCGAGCGCTACATGAGCGGCATAGCGCTTTTCAATATTTTTTGCAGAGAACAATTCCATAAATTTATGGGTTGAAATTTTGATTAGATCTTGAGGCGACGCGCTTGATTACTTGATTTTGGCGGATTCCAAGGATCGTTGTACGAAGATCGGAAAAGCAATTCGCGTGTGTGTGCAATGGTTCGAACGATACGCAAAAAATAGCCATTGTACAAAGCCATTAGAGGAATATACAACAGTAATTTTAGTTTGGTACGTGGCTTTTCAACCACGGTGAGTGCCATAAAAAATTGCAGGTAATTGCTGGTTGAATACATCAATTGATTCATCAAAAATATATACAAAAGCATTTGTGAATAATTGAAAATAATATCTAAGCCATACAAATACCAGTGAAAATTTAATATCACATTAAATAAAATATTTTCGCCAGATGATATAAAATTGCTGAGTCGAAAACTTTCGGAAGGTAAAAACACATCTCGGTGTTTGCGTACTCTGAACCGTACAATTGATTTATCCCAACGCAAGCGTTGTTTGGCTAAAATTGAAAAATTCCGCGGTACACTTGTAAGGCCGGTAGCAGTAGGTTCAAAGTGAATTTTATAACCTTTTTTTCGAATCTTCATGGTTATATCGCCATCTAGTCCGGGGCCAATGTCCCATCCGTTTACCTGGTCTAAAATATCTTTTCTAAAAGCGCCAAAGGCACCCGAAATAATTGCATATATTCCTAAGTGCGAAGTAACAATACGTCCTGTTGTAATCGACTTCATGTACTCGATAGTTTGAAGCGTTGTGGCTAAACTTTCATCGGTATTGCGCACTTCTAAATTTCCACCTACCGCACCAATTTTGGGATTGTAATAAAATGGGACAAGTACATTTTCAATGGCATCGCGGTTAAACGAACAATCGGCATCAAAGTGAATGATGTATTTTCCTTTCGTATAGCGTAGTGCAAGATTGGCTGCTGATGCTTTACCACCGCGAACATCGTTTCGTAAAAACAAATCAATAAATCCGTGCTTTTGAAGATCCTTACAAATAATGGGTGTATCGTCATCTGAGCCATCGTCAACAATAATGAGCTCAAAATTTTTATAGGTTTGCTCGTTGAGTGATCGCGCTAATTTATATATGTGCTTACCTTCATTTTTACCGGGAATAATAACCGATACCAAAGGTCTTTCTTCAAAAAATTGGCGTCTGGCTTCGGCCCACTTTTTACGTTTTAATCGCTTGTTTACAAAATAAAACATGAGCACCACAAAATCCATAATAATGTAGCGCGGTGCTTCCACCAGAAAATAATACCAAAAAAGGCGCAGGAATTTTGCAAATCCAACGCCTTCCCAAAAGTTAATAAATTCGTCGAGACTAATCATGCTTTACAATGTCGGCAAGAAGTAATTTTAACTGTTCTTGGTAACTTAGGTGCGTATCAAGAGCATGCACTTTATACACCACTTTAGCTTCAAAATTTTTAAAGTTATCCTTAATGAGTTGAATAATGAGCTTGGCGATTTTTTCTACCACTTTTTCTGCCTCCTTGTGGTTCGATTCGTTCATTGAAAACAGCAGGGTTGAGGAGCTGTCGAATGAAATAATATCGCTTGGACGAATGCTGTTTCGAGTAACTTGAACCAAGTCGGTCAATAAATTGGTGCGAGCGTCCTTTCCAATCATGGTATACAGCTCCTTAGAATTTGAAAGGTGTAAGAAAGCAATGTTGCTGTCAATGTCGGCAACTTTCATACGTTCAATTTCATATTGTAACATCACATCAAACGTAGCTTTATCAACCGTTCCAGGCATACGCGTCATATCTGTTTTGGTATTGGCCACACCGGAAATTGCAGCATACTTGCCTTTTGGCGTTAATGTATATTTTTTTATTTCGCGCGGAGCAAGGTATTCTACATCTGTATCGGTTGAACAACTGGTGCATTTAGCTTTAATTACAACGTCTTGAAATGTACTGTTGCATTTGCGACAGGTAAATATAACTGAAGGCTTATCGTAATCTACTCCAATGTGTTTTAATACCTTACTACATTTAGGGCATTGCATGTCGTAAGAGTTAAACTCGTTGGTAAAATCCGAAGCCGGACCAATATAGGCACAAGGAAAATGGTGAATTAAATCTTCTGAATTTAAATTAGAAGAACCACATTCAGGACATACTTCGCGGTAATTCAAAAATCCGTCGAAACAATTGTTACACAAATAAATATTTTCGCAAAATTCTCCAACCAGCAATCCTTCATCTTCGGCAATTTTAAGTACATCTAGTACTTTATTTTCGTCGTTTGATTCATAGTTGGAACTTAAGGAAGGAAAATAATAGCCAATTTTTGAACTACGGTAGGTAATGGGTTCGAGGGTATTTTTACTGCGTGAATAAAGATAGCGAAGCGATTTTGTAATTACATAAGTTTCAAATGATACATAGCTTACTTCCACTAGATCTCTTGATTTTAAAATAATTTTACGGGCTATGTCAGCTGCATTTCCCAACTGCTCTAAACTATATATTACACCATCCACAAGCTCGTTCATTATCGCATCTACATAATCAACTTTATTGTAAATGAATATAGGCTTCAGGTAAACAGCTTCATTATTATTGGAGCGAATTTTATGAATAGCGTGATTGGCAAGTACTTTATCGCTGCAGTTAATAATTACAGCATTAAATTCGATAATACCACGCACATCAATGCTTTCGTTGTCTTTGAAATAACAAAAATCCAATTCTTCGTATTTTATCGTGCTGATGTGAGTTTTCATTTTTTCTTTTTTGATAGGGAATCTAATCCCTTGCTCCTATAGTTAATGTAAATTTTAGTCGATCAATTGGAAATGCTTACTTGCTTTTACCTTTCAGGCTCTATCGGTTTCGTTTGGTTCGTTTAAAATTAAACACGATTGTGTTGGG
>DGQS01000211.1 GCA_002389785.1 Bacteroidetes bacterium UBA4408 | reverse complement strand
TGGGCCAAACCGGTAGCATCGGCTGGATCATTTTTACTTCCCGTTTTTACTGCAACATAAGTTTGAATTCGAGGTGCGTCTTTGTAAACTGTCATATATACTTTAAAACCATTGTCGAGCGTATAAATGCGTGTACCTAAAATGTCATTAGGTATGACTTCGTAGTTGTAAATACTGTTGGTTTCTGTTTTTGCATTAACATTCCCAACAAGTAGTAAAAGGATACTTATAAAGTAACTAGCAAACTGTTTTGTGAATTTCATACCTGTTAATATGCTTATGTAAATTTGTTTAGATGTTTTGTAATTGTCTTATCTCAATTGTCACTTGGATGGATAAAATTATTAAAATGAGATTTTACCTCTTTTATTAAGTTAAATTAGCTTCTGAATTAAACTCACGAAAGTATAAAAAATAGAATACTATTTCGTTTTTATAACTAACTAGTGGAAGATGAAACGGTACTTTTATACCAACATTAATTGAAGGTATATAAATTCAAAAGTGTGATTTGAAAGGGTTTGCGTTAATTTTTCAAACTGTTATTTTGCCTCTTTGTGTAATTGAGCGCTTAACTACTGAGGAGTATTTACTTCAAGAAGGAGACACAAGTACTGGTGGATTTTTAAGATTGGATGTTTGCTGATTAATATTTTCATTAACCTATAATCGCAAGGAAATAAGTGCACTACTTTAATAATTTATAATAATTAAATAGAAATTTTTCGTGAGTTAAATTGGGTAGTTTTCAATAATGCTAAACAAATGTTAGTACTTTAATACAGAATTTGTTGTATGCGAACTCTTGATAATCAGTATTTCTTAAACTTAGTGTTCTCTTGAATTGCTAAGATTTATTTGAATTAAGTATCAAGAATATTTGTTATACTAAATAAGAACAAGATTTCAGGAAACTAAGAAACTTTGAAAAGATCAATTAAATATTATCGAATTATTTGGTTACGACACGATTTACCGGCAGGACTTACCGTTTTTTTAGTAGCACTGCCACTTTGCTTGGGAATAGCGCTAGCTTCAGGTGCACCGTTGTATGCAGGTTTAGTTTCGGGCATTGTTGGTGGATTGCTGGTTTCGTTATTAAGTGGTTCCCAATTGGCGGTATCGGGACCTGCAGCCGGATTAACAACCTTGGTTGCTACTACCATACTTACTCTAGGTGATTATCGTTTGTTTTGCGTAGCAGTTGTAATTGCCGGTTTATTTCAATTAGTACTAGGTGTGGTGAAATTGGGAAGTATTTCCAACTATTTTCCATCAGCGGTTATAAAAGGAATGTTAGCTGCCATTGGAGTGTTACTAATCGCGAAGCAAATACCCTTGGCTTTAGGTTATGATAAACCCGATTTTTGGACCAGCGGATTCAGCAGCTTGTTTTCTAGTGGCAACTTACAAAGCAGCTTGCATAATCTAGAATTTCATAGTACTAAAAGTACCATCCTTATTAGCTTAATATCGATAGCACTACTTTTTTTTTACGAACGTTGGATTTCAAAGAAGAACAACTTATTGCCGGCTCCTTTACTGGTAGTTCTTGTTGGAATTATTTTTGGAGAATTAGTAAACCACTCCGGTGCTGCTTCACAGTTTAAACCGTTACAGTTAGTCACCATACCCTCTGATTTTTTATCAAGTATTGTGAGCCCTGATTTTTCTCAACTTTTTACAAATGGGAAAATTTGGGAAGCCGGAATTTTAATTGGCTTATTGGCATCTTTGGAAACTTTATTGTGTATTGAAGCAGTTGATAAATTGGATAAGCGAAATAGAATTACACCGGTTAATCGGGAACTAATTGCTCAGGGAATTTGGAATATGGTTTGTGGGGTACTTGGAGCTTTGCCAATTACTGCCGTTGTTGTTAGAGGAGCGGCAAATGTGGATGCCGGTGCTCGAAGTAAATTAGCATCCTTTACCCATGGTTTATTTTTACTTCTTGCGGTAGTAATATTTCCGCAAATACTCAATAAAATCCCTAATGCATCACTGGCTTCGATTTTATTGGTAACAGGTTATAATTTAACAAAACCAAAGTTGTACAAACACATGTGGACGTTGGGAAGTAAGCAATTTTTACCTTTTGCAATCACAGTAATGGTTATCTTGCTAACTGATTTATTAATAGGAGTAAGTATTGGACTCTTGGTATCCTTGTATTTTATTATTCAAAATAATTTTAAAGCAGAATATAAGATTTCCAAAACTGTGCATTTAGGTATTGAAACTTACCACCTTCAACTTAACAGCAATGTTACATTTTTAAATAAGGTGAAACTTCGAAAAGCATTGGATTCAATTCCTGAATACAGTAATTTAACCATTGACGGCAGCAAATGCAATTTTATCGATTTTGATATATTGGAAACCATCAGCGAGTTTAAAAATAAAGCACATGACCGACACATAACCTTAAATCTGATTCAGGTACAAGTTGTTAATATTACAGCCCTGCATTGAAAGGAAGATATAGGCACCACGTGTTGTTTTCAGATGATTTGATTTGTTTTAATCGTATTATTATTAGCTAATGAAAATAAAGAGTATTACCGTTTTTTGTGGATCCAGCGAAGGCACAGTTTCGAGTTACAAAACCGTGGCATATGAATTAGGTAAATTGCTGGCAAAGGAAGAAATACAGCTAATTTATGGAGGTGCAAAGATTGGATTAATGGGAGCAGTTGCGGATGGAGTTTTGCAAAATGGAGGTAAGGTTGTTGGTGTTTTACCCCGTTTTTTGAGTAGCAAAGAAATTGCACATGATGGCTTATCGAACTTAATTTTGGTGAATAGCATGCACGAACGAAAATCCAAAATGAATGAATTGTGTGATGCGGTTATTGCTTTGCCAGGAGGCTTTGGTACCATGGAAGAATTTTTTGAAATGCTTACATGGTCACAGCTGGGATTACATAGTAAACCAATGGGATTGTTGAATTGTGCCGAGTTTTATGCTCCTTTATTGGAATTGGTTACTCAAATGTATAACACCGGATTTATTCAACAGCAGCATTTAAAAAGTATCCAAATAAGTTCCGATCCATTTGATTTAATTAAAAAATTAATGAGCTATCAAGCTCCCGAAAGTGGTAAATGGCTTACCAATGAATCAACATAAAATGCAGTAGCACCAAGCATTGCCATACGCTCGAAATTTCACTTGCTTTGTTGTTTCTTCAAACTTTTACTTGCTGAATAATATTTCTATATTTGATTCACCACAGGCCAGGTAAACCTTCATCTTCGAATTGTAGTATAAAGCTTGCTGGGCATACAAGTTATTTTTGCAAAGTTTTTAAGTTTAAATTATGAAGTATTTTAAATTATTGCTAGCTATCTTTTCATTTGTATTGTTTATTGGTAGTGCTAAGGCAATTGACAAGGATTCAAAAATAAAAGCTGGACTAGTTTTTAAATTTGCACACGCTATTGAATGGCAAAATCCACGTGAGCTTAGCGATTTTAGAATTGCACTTTTAGGTGCACATCCGGATTTAGTAAGTGAATTGAAACGAATTACTAACCGCAAAAAAGAAGGCAGATTTTTCATTCGTATTATTACTTATTCATCCATTGCAGAGGTTGGTCCCTGCGAAATTTTATACGTTGATTTTGCAAAGTTTCCGGCATTTAATTTGGCGGCTTTAAAAAGTAAAGGTTTACTTATTTCTGATAATAACTTGTACATGGATAAAACCATGCTTGCATTTATTCAGGTTGATCGGAAATTGAGTTTTGAAATTAACAAAAGCAATATTCAAAACGGAGGATTGAAACTAACCAGTGGTTTTGTAGGATTGGCAAAAAAGACAATTCGTATGAATGAAGAATCGTCGGATATGGATTTTAATGATGAGGCACAAAACACCACGGGTATTGAAAATTCAACAGTTAGTGCACCTGATAATCAGGTAAGCACAACCCCTAGTTTAACTGAGCAAAGCACCGCAAAAAAACCGGAAGAAAAAGTGGTGCACAAGGCTAAGCAGAAACCCATCGCTGAAGATCCTGATTTTGTTAGAAAGCAAAATGAAATAAAACAAAAGGAGCGTGAAATTGATTTGAAAATGAATGAAGTGGTTAGTCAAAAGCAAAAACTCGATCAACAATTACAATCCGAAACTTTATCAACTGACGAAAAAATAAAATTAGCAGAAGATCGTATTAATTTGAGCAAGCAAGAATTCGGGCTGCGAGATAGTGTGGTTTCAACTAAGAAAAAAGAATACGAAAATTTGCAACAGGAACTAAGTAAACTCAATGGAAAGTACATTACAGTTATAAAGGAGCTTAACTTACAAAAGGTACTTAACATCATGATTGTGGCCATGATTGGCTTTATTATCATCGCCTTGTTTGTAGTGTATCGCAATTATAGAAGTAAGTTAGCTGCAAATGTTTTGCTCGAATCGCAGAAGCAAGAAATAACTCAACAAAAGAAAATTATTGAAGAAAAGAATCATGAAGTGCTCGATAGTATTAACTACTCTAAACGCATTCAATCGGCAATTTTGCCTGATATGCATGAGATTGAGAAAAACTTAAGTGACTTTTTTATTTTGTATAAGCCAAAGGATATTGTGAGTGGCGATTTTTACTATTACAACAAAAGTAACAATGAAATATTTTTGGCCGCTGCCGATTGTACCGGACATGGCGTTCCGGGGGCATTTATGAGTTTGGTAGGAGTAAAGGAATCGCGCATTGCGAATGCTCAGTTTAATTCGCCAGGAAAAATTTTGAAGGCTTTGAATAATGGTGTTAAGGAAACGCTTCGCCAGACCGCTGAAGATGCTACCGGCGATGGAATTGATATTGGATACATTCGATTATCCAACACACAAGTTGCTTATGCCGGTGCAAACCGACCTTTATGGATTATTAAGAAAAATTCGTTCAATCTAATTGAAATAAAGGCTACAAAATCGGCTATTGCCGGATATACAAAAGCTAATCAGGAATTTGAAGAGCATCTGATAGATTTAGAAAAAGGCGATTGTTTGTATTTGTTTTCGGATGGATATGCTGATC
>DGQS01000251.1 GCA_002389785.1 Bacteroidetes bacterium UBA4408 | reverse complement strand
GCTTTTACTTCTAAATTAATTCCCTTTAAAATTTCTTTCCCGTCAATACTGGCTTGTAAATTTTTTATTTTCAACATGTCTCTATCTGTTTAATACTTTTCGTTTACTATTTTTACATGAACATACTATCCTACACTTCCTTCTAAGCTTACACTTAACAGTTTCTGCGCTTCTACTGCAAATTCCATTGGCAATTGATTAAACACTTCCTTGCAATAACCGTTAACAATTAAACCAATTGCTTTCTCAGTATCGATGCCTCTTTGCTTGCAATAAAAAATTTGATCTTCGCCTACTTTCGAGGTAGTTGCTTCGTGTTCGACTATCGCTGATTTGTTATTTATTTCGATGTATGGAAAAGTATGCGCTCCACATTTATCGCCCATGAGCAAACTATCGCACTGCGAAAAATTTCGGGCTTTATCAGCACCTTTTGAAATGCGCACCAAACCGCGGTAACTGTTGTTGCTTTTACCACAAGATATTCCTTTGCTGATAATGGTGCTGCGTGAATTTTTACCCAGGTGAATCATTTTTGTACCGGTATCGGCTTGTTGAAAATTATTGGTTACCGCTACTGAGTAAAATTCGCCAACCGAATTATCGCCTTTTAAAATGACGCTCGGGTATTTCCAAGTAATTGCCGAACCTGTTTCTACCTGTGTCCATGAAATTTTTGCATTTTTCTCTAAGCAAATTCCACGCTTGGTTACGAAATTATAAATCCCTCCTTTTCCATCTTTATCACCTGGATACCAGTTTTGAACGGTACTGTATTTTACCTCTGCATTTTGATGTGAAACTATTTCAACAACTGCAGCATGCAACTGATTTTCATCACGCATAGGGGCTGTACAGCCTTCCAAATAACTCACATAAGCATCTTGGTCGGCAATAATGAGTGTGCGCTCAAACTGACCTGTTCCCGCCGAATTGATACGAAAATAGGTAGATAGTTCCATTGGGCAACGCACTCCTTTTGGTATATAGCAAAAAGATCCGTCGGTAAATACTGCCGAATTAAGTGCGGCATAAAAGTTATCGGTATAAGGAACAACAGTTCCCATGTATTTTTTTATAAGTTCGGGATGATTTTGCACTGCTTCTCCAAAGGAACAAAAGATGATACCTAACTCGGCAAGTTTTTCTTTAAAAGAAGTTTTAACAGAAACACTGTCCATTACAAAATCAACAGCTACCCCTGTTAAACGCTTTTGCTCTTCCAATGAAATACCAAGTTTTTCAAGGGTTTTTAACAATTCAGGATCCACTTCATCCAAACTATTTAAAACAGGCTTTTGTTTGGGAGCTGAATAGTAAATGATGTCTTGAAAATTGATCTCCGGATAATGCACATGCGCCCAAGTGGGTTCCTTCATTTTTTGCCAGTAGCGAAATGCCTTCAATCTAAAATCGAGCATAAACTGTGGCTCATTTTTCTTTTTTGAAATAAAGCGCACGATGTCTTCGTTTAGACCTTTTGGGGCATTATCAGACTCAATATTGGTAACAAAGCCGTATTTGTATTCGCTTTGTGAAATTTCTTCAAATAGTTCGTTTGCCATAGGTATGCTTCCTTTTACATTAGTTTGAGGAAGTTGTTAGTGTTTATAAACTGATTTGCTAAATGATTTGTTTATTGAATTAAAGAATAAACCTCGAAATTGAAATGCAAATTCCAACTTGTTTGATTATACACTGAAGCTCTCACCGCAACCACAGGTACGGCTGGCGTTTGGATTATTAAAAACAAAACCCTTTCCATTTAAGCCTCCGGTATAATCAAGTTCGGTTCCTATTAGGTATAAGAAGCTCTTTTTATCAACCGTAATCTTTATTCCTTTGTCCTCAAATACCTGGTCGCCATCACGCTTTTCAGTATCAAATTCCAATTTATAAGATAGTCCGCTGCAACCTCCACCTTCTACTCCTACGCGAATAAAAGTTCCTTCAGGGCGATTTTCATTTTTCATTAAATTTAATGCGTGTTGCTTCGCATTTTCAGATACAGTTATCATGTTTTACCTCTTTAAAAGCTTTGTCTATATTGGACTTCAACTAAACTACTTGTATCAATTACACTGTTAGCAAGCCCCACATCTTATTTAGAAATAATCTAAACACAGTACAAAAATACCTAAAAAAAGGTATTGGTGCAAATCAAAATTCCATTTTGTTCACAGAGTTCATTACCTTTTTTTATTAAACAGCTAAGAAAAAATTTACTTTTGCGGAATGACAGAAAATAGCGGCAGAACAGAATTGGGTGAATTGGGCGAATTTGGCATAATCAAACACCTTACAAAAAACATAGTACTTAAAAATGACAGTTCGATACTGGGAGTTGGCGATGATTGTGCAGTAATTGAGTATAAAAACAAGCAAACGGTTGTTACCACCGACATGCTGGTTGAAGGTGTACATTTTGATTTGATGTACATGCCCTTGAAACACTTAGGCTACAAATCGGTTATGGTAAACCTTTCGGATGTGTATGCCATGAATGCGGTACCGAAACAAATTACCGTTTCAATTGCTATATCGAATCGCTTTTCGGTTGAAGCCTTGGAAGAATTGTATGAAGGAATATATTTGGCTTGTAACAAATGCACAGTTGATTTGGTGGGAGGAGATACTACCAGCTCGACTTCGGGATTGGTGTTAAGCATAACAGCCATAGGCGAAGTAGAAGCATCTGAACTTGTGCGACGCGACACTGCAAAAGAAAGCGACTTAGTAGTTGTTTCGGGCGATTTAGGTGGTGCTTACGTGGGATTGCAATTGCTTGAACGCGAAAAAGAAGTGTTTAAAACAAATCCAAAAATTCAGCCCGACCTTGAAGGGCACGATTATATTTTAGAGCGACAATTAAAACCGGAAGCACGAATGGATGTTCCTGTTTTATTGAAAAAGCTTGAAATTAAACCAACTTCAATGATTGATGTATCGGATGGATTGTCGTCGGAGATGCTGCATCTATGCGAATCTTCAAAACTGGGATGTAGTTTATATGAAGAAAAAATACCCCTTGATCCTACCACAATAAACATGGCACGTGAATTTAACCTCGACCCTACGGTTTGTGCATTAAGTGGCGGTGAAGATTACGAATTGCTGTTTACCATTGACCTAAAAGATTACGATAAAATAAAAGGAAACCCCAATTTTACAGTCATTGGACACATGACGGCAAAATCGGCAGGAGCTAATTTAATAGCACGCAATGGGGCGCTTTACCCTTTAACTGCACAGGGTTGGGATTCGCTATTGAAAAAGGACGAATAGAAAATTCTATATTTAAGACTTTCGCATTATTCTGGAAGTCCTATCGTAATTCAAATAAACTAGCAGCTTCGTCGGTTCCAATGGTTTTAATGAGGCGTAATTTATCGGGATATTTTTCATACACCGGATAGGCAATGCGCTGTATGTTATTAATAATGTATCCGTTATTTATTTTAGGATTGGAACGTATACTTGCCATGATAATATATTGAACTCCTTTATCCTGCCATACTTTTAAGATACTGTCGGCCGATGGTTTAGTTGAAGGAGAAGAAAATTCGCCGATGAATTTTTTTCCGTTGGCATATAAAAAACTATTGGCAGGTTTACGACACAATACTTTACTATTCGGAGCTAAACTATCTGCACAAAATTTACTTATCTTTAAATAGTTTTGCCAGTCGGGGGTAAAGCCATAATAGTAATCGCCTGAAAGATTCGCGCGGATAACAGCAAAATTATTTTTCACAAAAAGGCTCGATTTTACAAAACTTACACAGAGCATTATTGCCGAAAAAAACAGAAATGCCTTTTGTGTTGAAGGAAATTTTTTAGCCAACAAATAAGCACCATAATAAAACACTAAAAAAAGCAGTGGCATGGCAATTAGCAGCAAGCGGTCTTGCTTATTAGCTACTTGTACTCCAAAAAATATTCCGGCGCAAAGCAGTATAACATAGATGGCCGAAAAGAAAATATATTTATTTACAGTGTACACTCTACGTGTAATTTCGAGCAAAATCAAAGGAATCAGGAAGGCAAAAAAAGCAATAGTTTCGTTTGACACATAATCGAATTTTCGTAAATTGAGCATGCGCAAAAAGTGAATGGAAAAATAGATGTTACAATTTTTAAAAAAACGCTGAAACATTCCTCCAAGATCTTCATGTCCCTTACTGGGGTCATACATATCTACTCGCATCATCATATCCAATTGATTGCTTGTATTTGGGCCGAAGAGTTGAGTCACAAGCAATTCATAAGTCAAACGTATGCCGCTAAAAACTAGCAAGGCAACTAGTAATTCCTTATATCTTTTTTCAATAGCCAAAAAAACAAAAACTGCCAAAACCCCAACAAGGGCAATACTTTTTGAAATACTTAGCAGGGTAAACGCAGCTCCAAACAATAGCCACATAAGCAGAATCTTTGGATTTGTTACTGCTAATTTTTGTTCGCTAATAAGCAAGTCAAACAATTTAAAAAAAAGTAAAAAACAAAGTGCCTGAACCATTAAGAAAAAAGCTTCAGTATAAGTTTGTGCAGCATAAAACAGAAAAAAGTTATTTAGAGCAATAAATGAGAGCAAGGCAAAAAGCACCAATCCGGGAACTCGGTTCTTAAAGGTAAAATAGCTGAGTACTACAAAAGCTATCTGACAAAACACCGAGAAAGATTTTAAGGCTAAAATATGCAGTCCAAAGAAATGAACTAAAACCGAAAGACTTAATGGGTAGGCAGGTCCTTGAAAATAAGGGTATTTACCTTCCTTTAAAAAATCCCAAGCCCTTTCAATATAGGCAGCATCATCAGCTCCATCGGTAAGTTTATAATTGAGTAAAAGTGCTGAGAAGATGGAAGTAATAGCTACAAGCGCAACCAGTATTTTAGTTCCATTATTAGTCAACCAGTTATCGACATAAAAAAAAGTGTTGTTGCTAGAAGTTACTTGTTTTGTATTGCTTTTACTTCTGTTTGATTTAAAATGTTGATGCTTTACTTTTTTTGACATCGCTACTACTTCTAATTAAGGTAAAGTTAAAAAATTAGCTTTTCAACTCATGTCATCAAAAAACTAAAAACAAGGGTATAAAATTCGTTAGGCTTTTCGGCCTGTACCCAATGCCCTGCTCCTTCAATTGTGTGAATACTTGCATTGGAAAAAAGTTGATTAATTAGATCAAAATCCGTGTCATTAATATAGTTTGACTTCTCACCTCTTACAAATATACAGGGAAGTTGAAGGGGCATATCAGGGATTTGTTGAGCTTCACCAACAATTTCAATACCTGCATTAATTACAGGCAAATTAAAACGCCATGCAAGTTGGTTGGTAGCAGTATCTTTCCAATAAAGATTTTTAAGTAAAAATTGAAGTTCACCTTGGTTGCTAATTTTCAGTGCTAATTGTGTTTCAGCCTCCTTACGGCTGCTAATTTTTGTGAGATCAAGTTCAATTAAAGCATCCAGCAGTTGGCGGTGATGTATTGGGTAATACTTTGGAGCGATATCGACCACTACTAATTTTTCGATTCTTTGAGGGTGTTGCAAAGCAAAATGCATGGCAGCCTTCCCTCCCATTGAATGGCCGATAAGGTTAATTTTTTGAATTTGCAATTCATCCATCAGTTGCAAAATGTCCTTGCTCATGGCTGCATAATTCCACTCGCTTGAATGAAATGACAAACCGTGATTTCGCTGATCGATCGTGTATACTTCAAAGTTTTCTGCAAATTTTTTAGCCAAACTTTGCCAATTATCGCTCGAACCAAATAACCCGTGTAAAATAAAAAGCGGTTTTCCTTGACCAGATTTTCGGTTGAATAGATTCATGTTCTTGATAAGATACTTACTGGAGAATTTATGAGATTAAGAATGCAAGTTTAAAACAAAAAATTGCGATTCCTTAGTTGAGAAATCTAATGTAATATTAAAAATCCAACATTTTAAGTTTCTCTATTTTTGAACTAAATCAATATCTTTGACAAAATTATGAGAGCCATATCCTTCCTTACATTTTTAACTGTGTTCTGTTTTTGCAATTGTGCATACTCGCAAGAAAATACGAGTGGTTCTGTTGAAATTGTGCAAGATGCAAGTATTGATAAACTAATGCTGAAGCACATTTCAATTGCTTCCGAAACCGAAACAATTGAAGGTTATCGGATACAGATTCACTTTGGCGGTGAGCGTGAAAAAGCCAAATTGGTAAAAACAAAATTTTTGCAACAGTTTCCTGAGGTAGCAGCTTACGAAATTTATCAGCAGCCCAATTTTAAAGTTCGAGTTGGAGATTTTAGAAGTCGTTTGGAAGCACAAAAATTTATGAATGAATTAAATTCACTTTTTCCAAGTGCTTTTATTGTTTCTGATGATATTCACCTGCCCAAGTTAGAATAATTCCCAATGACAAAAGTCATATTCCCGTTTGACATTTCTATGACAATTCAATAAAATCAGGCTTTTACATTTGTCGCAAATAGGATGAGCGCCATTTATGAACGGATTTAAACTTCTTGCCTTTACACACAAAACTGCAAATCTAAAGAGCATTGGCGAGTTGCACATCGATGATACCCAGCAGCAAGCTCGTTTGAGCCATTTAAAAAAAGCCCTTTCAATAAGCGAATTACTGTTTCTTTCGACCTGTAACCGTGTTGAGTTTTTATTTTGCTGTACGCAAGAAATAAATATTCACTTTTTAAATGAATTTATACAACAAGCTTATCCTCATTTCACCTCAGAAGAAGTTCGTGACCTTACTAACAATTGTCAATTGTATGAAGGAGAAGCGGCCTTGCGCCATTTATTAGAAGTCGCTTCCTCTATTGATTCATTGGTTATTGGGGAGCGCGAAATTATTACACAAGTGCGCACGGCATACGAAAAATCGAATGCCATGAAACTTACCGGCGATTTTTTACGACTGGTTATAAAACGCGCCATAGAAACAGCGAAGCAAGTGTATACCGATACTCAAATTGCACATCGACCGGTTTCAATTGTTTCGTTAGCCTATCGAAAATTAAAAGATTTGAACGTTAAACTTGACGCTCGTTTTGTGATAATTGGTGCAGGACAAACCAACCAATTGATGGCGAAGTTTTTGAAAAAACATGGCTTTACCAATTTTGTTGTTTTTAATCGCACCTTGAGCAATGCACAAAAATTGGCCGAAGAGTTAGGCGGTAGAGCATTACCATTAAAGGAAATTACTGAGTACAAAGGCGGCTTTGATGTTATTTTAACTTGTACCGCCAGCGCTGAGCATATTATTGATTCCCATGCTTACGCTGCTTTAAAATCGGGTGAGAAAGGTAAAAAAATCCTCATCGATTTATCAATTCCAAACGACATTGCTCCGGAAGTAATTTCAGAAAACAACCCTCATTATATTGATATTACTGCTTTGCAGAGCATGGCTAACGAAAATATGAAGGAGCGCCATAAGGAGTTGGAAGCCTGTCATGCCATTATTGAAGAAAATATTAGTACTTTCAGAAGTGTACTCAAAGAGCGCAAAGTAGAAATAGCGATGAGCCTAATTCCACAAAAGGTAAAGGAAATTCACGAAACAGCCCTGAATACCGTTTTTGCGAAAGACGTTGAAAAAATGGACACTGAGACGCGAGAAGTAGTAGAAAAAATACTTTCCTACGTTGAAAAAAAGTACATTAGTGTTCCCATGAAAATGGCAAAAGAAATTTTGATAGAAAACTAGTTCTATCTTGCTGTTTAAAAAATTACATGAAAAAAATTATTATTGGCTCTCGCGGAAGCGATCTGGCACTTTGGCAAGCAAATTTTGTTCAGGCTGAGTTGAAAAAAATTTCGATTGAATCGGAAATTAAAATCATTAAAACCCAAGGTGATAAAATTCAGGATTTAAGCTTTGATAAACTAGAGGGTAAAGGCTTTTTTACCAAAGAAATTGAGGATGCTTTACTTTCGAAAGAAATTGACTTGGCGGTACATTCACACAAAGACTTACCAACCACATCGCCACAAGGATTAATAATAGCAGCAGTTTCAGAACGAGAAGATCCTTCCGAATTACTACTTATTAGAAAGGAAGCGGTAGATACACATCAAAAATTTAATCTGAAAAAAAATGCTGTATTAGGCAGTTCTTCTGCACGCCGAAAAGCGCAAATGCTTGCGTTCCGAAAAGATGTTGTTATTAAAGAACTTCGAGGAAATGTTCCAACACGCATACAAAAACTGCGCGATAAAAACTACGATGCTATTTTATTGGCAGCAGCCGGAGTAGAGCGTTTACAGCTTGATTTATCCGAATTTGAAACTGTAAAATTAAAACCCAACGAATTTATTCCTGCTCCTGCTCAAGGTGTTTTAGCCTTGCAAATTCGTGAGCAAGATGATGCCTTGCATGCTCTCTTACAAAATTTAAATTCGTCGCGTGTTCAACAACAAATTGCTGTTGAGCGAAAAGTGTTGAATTTGTTAGATGGCGGTTGTCAATTGCCTTTGGGAGTATATTGTGAACAAGATACCGATGAAGATGATGTGCCTTTTTTTACCGTATATACCTCTCATGCGAGTGCCTGGAACGCCTCTCCTAAAAGTTTACTAACCCGGGCCAAAACCACGGATGGACTAGCTTTAAAAATTGTAGACAAATTAAAATCCATAGTGCCAGCTTCGGTATTTATTACAAGGGATGCACGCAATAACGATTACTTTGAACAGGTACTTACAGGAAATGGATATACCGTTTTTTCGAAAGCATTAATAGAAATTAACTCCTTACCACTTGCAAACGTTCCTTCATGCGACTGGATATTTTTTTCGAGTAAAAATGCTGTAAAACATTTTTTTCAACAAGCTCCCCAAATAGCTAATTGCAAGATTGGATGTGTAGGAAAATCGACAGCTGATGAGTTGCGAAAATTTGGTAAGCGAGCTGATTTTATTGGCTATTCAACTGATACTAAACTCACAGGTAAACAATTTGCCTCCACGGTTGGAACAAAAACAGTACTGTTTCCTCAAGCCAAACAAAGTATGCGAAGTATACAAAAGGCTTTCGCCAATCCTGCTCAAACCAAAGATATCGCTGTGTATGAAACCTTGAAAAAAAATGAGGGAAGCTTACCAGACTTCTCCATTGCAGTATTTACAAGTCCTTCGAATGTAGAAGCTTTTTTTGAGAAACACCAACTTACAACGCAACATAAAGTGATTGCAATGGGCGAAAGTACTGCAGCAACGTTAAAACGCTTTGGAGTAAAAAAAGTGCAGCTCACCACATCTTTTGATGATTTAGGATTGGTGCGGGCTGTGTTTGAAGTTTAACATCTTTAACTAATTTTAGTATGATACATCGTCCGCGAAGAATGCGCAAAACAGCTGTTATTCGAGAAATGATAGCCGAAACACGATTGAGTAAAAGCATGTTGGTGTACCCGCTTTTTGTGGTACATGGTAAAGGGATAAAACATCCGATTGCTGCCATGCCCGGCATACATCATTTTTCAGTAGATATGCTATTGCCGGAGGTAGAAAGTTTGATACAGATGGGTATAACAAAGGTGCTATTGTTTGGGGTAGGGGAAGAAAAAACGGTAGATGCCAGTTCATCCCACAGTGAGCATTCAATTGTACCACAAGCAGTAAAAGCTTTAAAGGAAAAATTTGGAGATGCGGTATATGTGATTACCGATGTATGTGTATGTGCTTACACTTCACATGGGCATTGCGGAATACTTGAAAACAATTATGTACACAATGATTTAAGCCTAGATGTGTTAAGCAAAATGGCCTTGAGTCATGCAAGAGCCGGAGCCGACATGGTAGCACCTTCGGATATGATGGATGGCCGTATTGGTGCAATACGAAAGTTGCTGGATGAGAACAGTTTTGAAAACACAGCAATCATGTCGTACTCTATAAAATATGCTTCGGCTTACTATGGTCCATTCAGAGAAGCGGCAGATTCTTCACCCCAAAGTGGAGATCGTAAATCCTATCAAATGGACTTCAGAAATCCAAACGAATCTATGCTGGAAGCCGAGTTGGACGAAGCAGAAGGTGCAGATATTTTAATGGTAAAACCAGCATTAGCATACCTAGATGTGATACAACGATTAAAACAAAATACCTTGTTACCCATTGCTTGCTACAATGTTTCGGGTGAATACAGCATGGTAAAAGCAGCAGCACAAGCAGGATGGATTGATGAGCAAAAAATTGTGGTAGAAAACATGTACGCCTTTGCACGTGCAGGAGCCGGAATAATTATTACTTATCACGCAAAAGAAATTGCTTTTAATAATTGGCTGTAGCATAGGCAGCTAAAGCTTTTACTAACATTTTAAATTCACGTATAGGATATTTTTGTACTTTTAAATTATCAATACCCGCGTGAAATAAACTTATGCTCAAACTCAGTTTACAACAAAAACTTTTACAAAAACTTTCACCGCAACAAATTCAGTTAATGAAATTGTTGCAAATACCCACTATTGGATTAGAGCAACGAATAAAAGAAGAACTTGAAATTAATCCCGCCTTGGAGGAGGGAGAGCCTGAAACCGACGAAAATTCAGATACTGACGAGGACTTTGAAACGAATGAAGAAAAAAACGAGGAAAAATCGCGTGATGATTTTAGTTTGGATGAGTACATTGACGATGATGAAATTCCTGCCTATAAACTATCGGTAAATAATAATCCGGAACCCGATGAGCGAAAAGAAATTCCTTTTTCAATTGGAAATACTTTTCAAGAAAATATATCGTCGCAATTGGGTTTGAGAGTGCTTGATGATAAATCATTTTTAATAGCCGAATACCTAATAGGAAATTTGGATGAGGACGGTTACTTGCGTCGTGAACTAAGCGCCATAGTGGATGATTTGGCATTTTCACAAAATTTAATTGCAAGCGAAGCTGAATTGCTGGAGGTATTGATGGTTATTCAAGAGTTTGATCCGGCTGGAATTGGAGCCAGAAGTTTGCAAGAATGTTTGCTTATTCAATTGCGTCGTAAACAGCGAGAAACCAAGCACATTTCCAACGTGCTCACTTTGGAACTTGCAATTAAAATAATTGACAAGAATTTTGAAGAATTTTCAAAAAAGCACTACGATAAAATTGCTAAAAATTTAGACATCAATGAAGAAGTTCTAAAAGAAGCAATGCAGGAAATATTGCATTTAAATCCACGACCGGGAAATTCAGCCATGGATGGTCAAAAGAGCACTGTGCAAGTGATTCCTGATTTTATTTTGGTCAATAACGAAGGAAACCTGGAACTGAGTTTAAACTCACGAAATGCCCCAAATTTGCGTGTTAGCAAAAGCTACAACGATATGTTGGAACATTATTCCAAAGCAAGATTAAAAGATAAGGAAAAAAAGGAAGCGGTTAGTTTTGTAAAGCAAAAGTTGGATACAGCCAAATGGTTTATTGATGCCATTCAACAACGTCAACAAACGCTGATGATTACAATGGACGCCATATTAAATTACCAGCGTGAATATTTTTTGGAAGGCGATGAAACTAAATTGCGTCCAATGATATTAAAAGACATTGCAGAAATAGTAGGGATGGATATTTCAACTGTTTCGCGAGTGGCGAATAGTAAATACATACAAACTCCTTTTGGAACTAAGTTACTAAAATCCTTCTTTTCTGAATCGCTCTCTACCGATTCGGGAGAAGAGGTTTCAACCAAAGAAGTAAAAAAAATATTAGAAGAATGTATTGCTGCTGAAAAAAAGAGCAAGCCATTAACGGATGATAAACTCACAAAAATTTTGAAAGAAAACGGCTACAATATTGCGCGTAGAACCGTTGCTAAATACCGCGAACAGTTGAACATTCCGGTTGCTCGATTGCGCAAAGAACTTTAACTTAAGTGTTCCTAAATTCCGTGCAGATTCGTATTGCTAAAATAGTATCCTATATTTTTCATCCTTTGTTAATGCCCTTGTATTTATTGGCTTTGCTATTTAACGGTGATTCTTATTTGCAATTAACCACACCACAGCGAATTCAAAACATATTGTATTTATTGGTTGGTTTAACAACAGTGCTTTTGCCTGTATCGTCATCTTACATGTTACTCAAAAGTGGTCATATACATTCTTTGCACATGCACAGTGCCCAAGAGCGCCGCGTACCTTATTTATTAACCTGTTTGTTTTACTTTTTCACTTATTATTTATTGAGAAAAGTGCAGGTTTCAGCTTTAATCTATTTGGTGTTTTTAGGTGCTTCCTTAGCGCTGTTAATCACCTTGCTCATTAATTTGCGTTGGAAAATAAGTGCGCACATGGTGGGAATTGGGGGACTGCTTGGTGCTTTGGCAGGATTAACATACAGACTTGCACTTGACTATCAACTTGTGTTGCTAATTTTGATACTCGTTGCAGGCATGGTAGGCAGTGCGCGCATGCTACTTGAAGCGCACAGCCCCGCACAATTGTATAGCGGCTTTTTTGTTGGGGTAATTAGTCAAATTGCGCTCTACTTTTTAATTTAACGTTTCTATTTAGCGAAACCGGTTACCTTAAATTCGGTGCGTCGATTTTGTTGGTGTTCTTGTTCGGAACAAGTTGATTTTACTGCTCCTTCACAGGCACATGAATTGGTAAGTTTGCTTTCGCCATATCCTTTTCCGCTGATTCTCTTTTTGTTGATGCCTTTGGCAATTATATAGGCAACACTTGATTTGGCGCGTGCTTCAGAAAGTGCAAGATTAGATGCTGCCGAACCTCTGCAATCGGTATGTGAACTTAATTCCACAATAATGTCAGGGTTGTCGTTCAACAAAAGAACTGTTTTATCGAGCTCATTTGCAGCGTCGGTGCGGATATCAGCTTTTCCTAAATCGAAATAAATATTGTCGATTTTAATAGCCTTTCCTACAACAATTTTTTCAAGTTCTGTTGTTTTAACTTCATTGGCAGGTATTTTAATTCCTTCAGTTTTGGTAAAATATCCTCCCTTTTTACTTGTGGTTACTGTATAGGATTTGTCTTTGTCGAGGTCGCATTTGCTATACTTTCCATCGCTTCCGGTAATTGTTTCAAATACCTTTGTACCGGCATTATCTTTAATTATAACAGTTGCATCTTGTGCCGGTGTGCCATTGTTTGATTTATCAAGTACAATACCGTTGATGCAGTTTTTATCTTCGGCAGTTAAAAATACTTCCATGCTATCAGAAGAGAGTTTTGTTTTCAACGACTTTTCCTGATATTTAGTAGCTTTTGCAAGTAGTTCAATTTCGCTTTCAGGCGATAAGGTAAGTAGGTATTTACCGTTTCCTTTTTGCTCAGTAACAATGCCGCTCTTGATGTCTTTGTATTGAAGTTCGGATTCTATTAACTTCTTTGTACTTGCATCTTTAACAAGAACAATGAAATTTTTAGTAGGATTCACCTTGTCTCTGCTAAACGAAAAAATATCATCATCCCCTTTGGCAGAGGCTCTGTTTGAAGAAAAATATCCCGTCTTTGCATCCTTATCGAGTGTAATTCCAAAATCGTCCTTTGAGCTATTAAAGGGCGCATTCATATTGCTTGCAGCAGTCCAATTTCCTGTTGAATTAGAAGCTGAGTAAAGATCGAGTCCTCCCAATCCATCTCTTCCGTTTGAAGAAAAATAAAGCGTACCATCAGCACCTAGAGTTGGAAAAACTTCGTTGCCGGGGCTGTTAATTTTATCGCCCAAATTTTCCGGTTTTGCCCATTTTGAACCTTCCCATTTGCATTGCCAAAGGTCCATTCCACCAAGCGTTCCAGGCATATCCGATGAAAATACCAACAGCATTCCATCGCTGCTAAGTGCAGGATGAGCACAATTGTATCCATCGTTGTTATAGGCAAATGCTTCAAGGCCTTCATAATCATTATCGTCGGCATTATAAATAGCGGTAAACAATTGTAGTTTAACGATGTCGCTTTTTGTTGGTTTACGATTTTCGGCCATGCTGTTGGCGGTAAAAATCATCTTTTTTCCATCGCTCGAAAAGCAAGCAGGGCCGTCGTTGTAATTTGAACTATATTCTTTAGCAAAAGGCTTTATTGCTTCAAATGAAGCTCCTTGTTTCTTGGCAATATAAAGTACATTGTAAACTGTGTTGCTCCAACTATGTTCCTTTTTTACCCATTGTGTACGTGGACGCGATGAAGTAAATAGCACAGAGTTTTTAGTAAGCACCGGAGAGAAATCATTGCCTTCTGAATTTAATTCAGTTTCGAGTTTTACTTTTACCGATGCCGAATCTTTATAGTATTCCTTCAGGTTATTCAATCCTTTTAGGTAATTTGCGGTGCGGCTATCGGCAGGTGCTACAGGCGAAGTAAGTACCTCTTTCGCCTTCGCATAATTTCCATTGCTGAACAAAGTTTGAATGTAATGCAAAACCTCTTCGCTACTTGCATTTTTAGATTCTACTAGTCGAGCGTAATAAACTTCAGCTTTTGTAGTATTGTTGTTTAACCGATGGCATTCGGCTATTTTTTTCAAAGCTGAAGCATTATTCATATCCTTCTTTAGGATGCGCTCGTATTTTTCAATTGCATCGACATAAGATTTGTCGTCGAATAATTGGTTGGCTCTTGTAAGCGACTTTTGTTGTGCGAACGTTGCAACCGATAACGAAATAAGCATTACCAATGCTGTAATTTTGAACGAATGTGTTGTTATCATAAATAAAATATTTTATGCAATTGTTATTTATTGGCGCCCTGGTATTAGAAGTATCGGTTTGAAATCACTTTTTTACCTTTAAATCCAAACACATATCCCAGGCCAATTTCATGTGATCCACTGTTGTAAGAGCTTAAATCGTTAAGTGAGTAATCGTATGAATAACTAACTAAAAATTGCGGATTAACTTGAATACCGGCAAGAAAAGAAAGATCGGCCTTAGTGCGGTAAGAGGCTCCAATCCAAATTTTCTCCATCAACAATGCACTTAAATTTAAGTCCATTTCAACCGGTGCGTTTTTTACTGCTTTCAACATTACTTGTGGTTTTAACTTAACATCATCGCCTGCATTAAATACACGCCCAATTGTAAAATAATAGTGAAATTTTGAAGGGTCAATGGAGGTATTTTTCTTGACATCGCCGGTAGAAGTTATTCCTAAATTATCGGCCACCATACGGGGAAGCGAGAGTCCGGCATAAAATTTTTGTGTGGAATAATAAATTCCGGCACCAAAATTTGGAGTCATCACATTACCGGTGTTAGCTGAAAAGCGTACGTCGTTTATATCGGTAGTTTGCAGTGAGGCATAGTTATTCGATTGTATATGCGCTCCACCCATTAAGCCAAAACTAAGATGTCCCTTTTCGCCGGTTTTAATGCGGTAGGCATAGGTAATGTAAGCTAAGTTACGCTTTAACTTTCCCGATGCGATGTTTTCATTTAAGAAACTAAGGCCAATTCCCATTTTATTATTTGCCAAAGGACCGTGCATGGAAAGCGTGGTGGTAACAGGGCGTCCTTCAAAACCAACCCATTGTTGTCGGTGAAGTGCATTAATTGCCAATGCTTCCTTGCTTCCAGCGTAAGCCGGATTAATGAACATTTCGTTAAACATGTATTGGGTAAACATGGGATCGTACTGCGCCAATACCTTAGCTGTGGAGCCAAGCAATAAAACCAGCGAGCAGATAATCAGTTTTTTTGTGATGAATTTTTTCATTCTTTTTTCAATTGAAATTAATTCCTAAACACTTTTAATTAATCAATACTTAGTATTCAATAACGATGTAGCCTTTTAAGGCCTTTTCATCATCCTTATTCAGTTCGAGTAAGTAATAATAAGTACCTTGGGTAACCTTACCATCGCCTTTATCCGAGTAGCCATTCCAAGTATTGTCATAGCCTGTTTTTTGGTATACAATATTTCCCCACCGGTTATAAATGGTAAGCACATTGTCGGGATAATTCGATAACCCTTGTATTACAAAAAACTCGTTTTGTGCATCACCATCCGGAGTAAATCCTTCGGGAACATCCAAAACTAGCGGGGTTACAATCACCTCACCATTCAAAGTAACAGGGGTTGGTGTATCTTCACCTTGATCGCTGGGATTTCCATTTAAATTATCGTCAACATGACCATTGTTACTTATATCTTTTGTAATAGAGGTTCCTGGTCCGGTTCCATGAGCGTCGGCCGAATTATTATAGGTGCCGGAGGTGCCGTGTGTGTTGACATTCACTTTTAAAATTACATTGTGTTTAACACCCGGAGCAAGGGTACTTTGTTGTGAATTGAGCAAGTTTATATTGCTACCGATTCCTGAGTAGTTGCTGTTTGCAACCAAACTTCCACTTGCACTAACTGCAACAATGGTAAAGGTAAGCGGTGAGGGGAAAGTGATGGTTAAGTTATCGATAACATCAATATTTGTCAATGGAATATCTCCCATATTCTCAACTTCGAAGGTGTAGGTTACATCAAATGTTCCATCGCTTTGTGGCGCAACAACTGCTGTTTTACCCAAACCAATCTGGAATTTGGTAGCAGGAAACTGCAAGGGAGTTACTCCGTTTTCAGAAGGAATGCCATTCCCATCAGGGTCGGGGTTATTACCATTTACCGATGAGTCGGGTTGGCTACTCAATGCAGATGCTTGAGCGATATTTAAAAAAGGACCAACATTACCAGCTGGATTAACTAATAAGGTAAGCGTAATGGTATCGGTTGCACCTGCGGCCAATTGATTGGTAATAGGCTCTAATAAATTGGTGTTAGAAGTACCGTTGTAAAGCGGATTGGTAACCAAATTAATAGCCTGAAGTGTAGTAATACTAAAGGTAGCCGGAGGAGGAAAAGTAGCAACTAAATTATCCACCACTTGCACATTCGAAGCATTTGTATTACCATAGTTTTTAACAGTGATTTTGTAGCTTACCGTAAAGTTTCCGTTACCGGCAGCAATTGGTGTAGTTACTGATTTTGCAACACCTACTAGAACGAACGGTAAATCCGGATTCACCACAATTGTAACCAATGCTGTATCGCATAATTGTGGAGTACCATTGTCGCAAACGCTATACTGGAATGTATCGGTTCCGGTAAATCCTGCATTTGGAGTGTATAAAAATGTTCCATTACCATTAAAAGTTAATGAGCCATTTGAAGCATTGCTCACCAAGGTAAATGAAAGAGTATTTCCATCAATATCACTATCATTTATACTTACATCGTTTGAGAAGGCTGTATTAAAATTGGTGAAATAATTATCATCTACTGCCAGCGGTTTGTCATTCACAGGCACTACAGTTATTGAAACAACTGCAGTATCACAAAGCACCGTTGGTCCATTAGTACAAATTGTATAGGTAAAACTATCGGGACCATTGTAATTTAAATTTGGTGTATAGGTAAATGTTCCATTTGCATTCATCAAGACGATACCATTGCTAGCATTGTTTAGTACCGAGTAAATTACAAGATTTCCTCCGGTAGCATCGTTGAGCGACACATCTGCATTAAGCTGAGTATCTTCGTTGGTGCTGAATGCATCGTCGCTTGCCGTTGGAGCTGTTATTGCCTGTTGAATCGAAATAATCAATAAAGCGGTATCACACAAAGCCGGAGTTCCATTATCGCATACTACATAAACTACGGTATCCACTCCGGCTGTTCCTGAAGGAGTGTAGGTATAGGTTCCATTTGCGTTTAAAACAATAGTGCCAAGGTTGGGTTGCACTAAAACACTAAAAGTAAGGGGGTCTGCATCCACATCAAAATCGTTGCTTGCTACAGTGCCACTTACAGGAGTTTGACTGTTGGTTGAGGTATTGTCATCCACTGCAACTGGTTTAT
>DGQS01000255.1 GCA_002389785.1 Bacteroidetes bacterium UBA4408 | reverse complement strand
ATGAAATAACTTACATTAGCGCACCCACCGGATTAGCTGCTATGTATGTGAAACAAAATGGCGCAAGCCAAGGCAACATGCACTATGTTTTTACCGATAACTTAGGCAGTATAACAACCTTGGTTGACGACAATGGAAACAAACTCAATCAAAGTTTCGATGCTTGGGGCAATGCCCGCAACCCTGCCGACTGGACCACTAACAACATACCCAACCTCCCCAATTGGCTGTACCGCGGCTACACCGGACACGAACACCTAAAAGAATTTGCACTAATAAACATGAACGGACGTATGTACGATCCTGTACTTGCTCGCTTTTTGAGCCCCGATAAATTGTTGCAAAACCCAAGTAATACACAAAACTACAATGGCTACAGTTATGTTCTTAATAATCCTTTAAAATATACTGACCCTAGTGGGTGGGCGTATGGAGGGTATGCTTATTTTACCTATAAACAAGGATTTAATTTCGAGACAGCTCAAAATGGTTCTGCCGGTGATATGTTTTGGGATCCAAATCCCGGAAAAGGTTATATGGTTGATGGTATGCCTGGCAGTAAATCCGAATTTTTAGCATCAAAACGTGCAGGAGGTGAGATTAATGTACCAGGTTTGTTGGCCGAATTATTTCAAGTGATAAATGCGGATGGCTCTATATCGGTTGTTGATACTCCAGGCGAAGCAGTTGATTTATACAATGCAGCAAACCACAAAAAATATGTTAATGGAATCCCTGCTAAAAAAATTGTTTCTTATAGCGATGGAACTTCTCAAATAAAATATGGTTATATAAACCCTTTTGACGGAATATTTGATGAAGGAAAAATAGCACTTTATTCTATTCCAAAAATTTCAAAAATTTCTGCCGTTTACGATTTGTTGATTGATAAGACTCAAGGTGGTGGGGGTGGTTGGGGACAGACTTCTGATGCAATAAATAAATATACCAGTCCTGCAGCGGATTTAGCAATAGGAGGCGCTGAATATAATATTGGTAAAATCCTTGTTGATAGAGGAAAATACGGCAGTTTACATCCTGAAACTATTATTAGGACACCCATCGGAAATATTTCGACTGCAACAAAAGTACTTCAGACAACTGGTAGTGTTTTGAAAGTTGCTGGTGCTACTTTAGGGGTTGTTGGGATGGTCGGCACTGTGGCACAATATAATGCTGGTCAAATAAGTGGTGCAGAGGCATCACTGGATTTAATTATGGGAGGTGTTGGATTTATTCCTGGCGGTGGGTGGATAGTAAGTGGGACTTATTTTTTAATTGCGAAACCACTTTATAATTATGCTACCAAGCCATGATAAAAGCATATTTAACTTTTTGTTCAGTTGTTTACCATTTTTATGTTCGCAAAAAAGATAACATGCCTGTAATGTTTACTTTTTACGCATCATCATTAATGCTATTTGCAAATTTATTTGGGTTGTTTGATATTATAATGTTCTACATTTTCCCTGAGGTGCCTTTTTCTACTACCTTGGTTTTCATTTTCTTTGGTTTGATTTGTTTGTTGAATTATTTTTTAGTTTTTCAAGCTGCTCATTATAAAGAAATAGTACCAAGCAAGAATAGTGGATTATATTCGGTTTTATACATTGTCTTCTCTGTACTTCTTATAGCTTGGATATCTACAAAGCAGCATGATAAAAACTTGCAAGAGAAACAACGACAACAGATAGAACAAAGACAGTAACAACAAAGCCCCTTTCGGGGCTTTTGTATTAATCATAAATATCTTTTCTATGTCCAGCAGCAAGGATGAATACAGTAAGAATATGGTCGTTAATATCATATACAACCCAATGCACTTGCTATTAAATACACATATCCTAATTTTGCACGGATATCAGAAAAATATAAGTTCAGGAATCCGTTAAGCATAAATTTTGTAACACCAATAGAAGTCACGCGCTACAAGCGCGCGCCAGTGTGCATGGGTGTATCTGGTATTACTATTTAAAACACTGAACAGGCTTTTAAGAATTTAGACATATTCAATCTAAGACCGCTGTTCTAATTTAATTATTGTTAATGATTTCTTAACATTGCAACAATACCCTTCACTAACGCAATAGTGAAATTTGCACAGAAATAAATTAAGCACATGGCTACAGAAGGTCAAACAATATTACTGGTAGATGACGATACGGATATTCTTGAATTTTTGAGTTATAATTTGCGCAAAGAAGGCTACCGGGTACTAACCGCAGATAACGGGAAACAAGCCGTTGAGATTGCTTTACAAGAAAAACCACAACTCATTTTACTCGATGTAATGATGCCTGGTATGGACGGTGTTGAAACCTGTAATCAATTGCGTGAAAACAGTGAATTGCAACAAGTAATAATCGCTTTTCTAACAGCACGTAATGAAGATTATTCGCAAATAGCAGGATTTGAAGTTGGGGCCGACGATTATATTAGCAAGCCAATTAAACCACGCGTTTTAATCAGTCGAATTAAAGCCTTGTTGCGAAGAAATCGAAACCTAGCCCCTGCGGTTGAAAATTTGCATTTGGGTGGAATTGTGATTGACCGCGAACAATACTGCATTGAAAAGGACGGAGAAAAAATTTACCTTCCCAAAAAAGAATTTGAATTACTCGCATTGCTTTCATCCAAACCCGGAAAAGTATTTACTCGCGAACATATTTTATCGCAAGTATGGGGCGATGATGTGGTTGTAGGCGATAGAACCATTGATGTACACATTCGAAAATTACGCGAAAAATTAGGCGATACCTATATTAAAACTGTAAAAGGTGTAGGATATAAATTTGATTTCTAATTTTGAAGCATGCGTTTTGGTCTATCCTTAAAATTTTCGCTGCTTACTGCACTTGTTTGTACCCTGCTAATATTCATTTTTGGGTATCTGTTTAATTATACCAACAGCAGCAACCACACCTTGGTGTTGGCTTTTAGCTTCTTGTTATTGCTCCTTGGAATCTGGGGCTTTTTTCAATTATTTATTAATAAAAAACTGAAGGAAATATATTTTACCATTCATCATTTTAACGTAAATGAAAAAGATGATGTAACAAAAGAGGCTAAAATAAACGATGACTTTTTAGAAAAAACAAAGCAAGAAGTTGAAATATGGGCACAGGGAAGACGCGATGAAACCGAACGCCTTAAAAAACTTGAAGTGTATAGAAAGGAATATTTAGGCAATGTTTCGCACGAGCTAAAAACACCCATCTTTAACATTCAAGGCTACGTTTTAACCTTGCTTGACGGAGGTTTAGAAGATCCCAACATCAATCGAAATTACCTGGAACGTGCCGAAAAAAGTGTTGAGCGCATGATTTCAATTGTTGAAGATTTGGAAGCAATAACCCAACTCGAAAGCGGGGAATTGCAATTGGAAATTGACAAGTTTGATTTGAACGGTTTGATAAAAGATGTGTTCGAATCGCAGGAAATGCGCGCCGGAAAGCGAAACATAAAATTGAATTCGGTATTTCTCGAAAATAAACCATTATGGGTGATGGCCGATAAATTCAGAATCCGACAAGTACTTACCAATCTTATTGTAAACTCAATAAAATACGGCAAAGATGGAGGTGAAACCATTGCAAAAACAAGCGACATTGGGGATACCATTTTAGTTGAAATTGCCGACAACGGCATTGGAATACCTAAGCATGATAGCGAGCGCGTTTTTGAGCGTTTTTACAGAGTTGATAAAGGTAGAAGCCGAAGCGAAGGTGGCACCGGTTTAGGTCTTGCTATTGTGAAACACATTATTGAAGCTCATGCGCAAAGCATACAGGTTATTAGTACTGAAGGAGCCGGTTCGGTATTTTCGTTTACTCTAAAAAAGGCTAAATCTAGTTAGCTAAACAAATTTTTCTCGCTTCAAATCCAGCCATTCTAGCGCAGTTCCGCTTAACAATAATTCCTTTGTAGCCGCATCAAATTTCATGTCGCGGATTAAACTGCCCGGTACGTTTTCGCCCAAAGGGAAAGGATAATCAGAACCTAACGCAACTCGGTTAGCTCCTACTAAATCAACAATAAACTCAAGCATTTTGGGTTCATGCACCAAGGAGTCTAAATAAAATTTTCCAAGGTAATTTCGAGGATTCACCGGATTATCAATTGCAACCAAATCGGGACGGCATTGGTAACCGTGTTCAATGCGTCCTATGGTAGCCGGAAACGAACCTCCCCCATGTGCAAAGGCAACACGCAAATTGGGTAAACGCTCAAACACTCCTCCAAAAATCATGGAACAAATAGCCAACGAAGTTTCGGCTGGCATTCCTACCAACCAAGGTAACCAATAGCGTTGCATTTTTTCTTGACCCATCATTTCCCAAGGATGCACAAATACCGACATTCCTAATTCTGCGCAAGCTTGAAAAACCGGAAACAAATTAGGATCATTCAAATTCCATTCATTCACATGTGAGCCAATTTGCACCCCAACCAAACCAATTTTTTTACAGCGCTCCAGCTCTTTAATAGCCAAATCGGGCGCTTGCAAAGGCAGGGTACCTAATCCAATAAATCGTTTTGGATATCGTTGCACGATTTCGGCAATGTGATCGTTTAAAAACATCGATAGTTCAAGGCAATCCTGTGCTTTTGCCCAATAACTAAACATTACCGGTACGGTGCTTAAAACCTGCACATGCACCTGATGCTGATCGCACTCCTGCATTCGTTTTTCGGCACTCCAACAATTGTCTTCAACTTCCCTAAAAAATTTATCGTCCTGCATCATTCTCGCGCAACATGGTTTATGATGCTCAAGGTGAATAAATCCGCCATAACCGAACTTTTTCTTCCAGTTAGGAATATGCTCCGGCAAAATATGCGTGTGAATATCAATGCAAAGATGATTCATAAATTTGCTTAGGTTTATTGCAATACAATAATCGACAATTTGACTTAACTAGTTAACTAAGCTTTTTAGGAGGTTCCATCACGTAGCCGCACTTTTTGCAAGTACGTAAATTTAAGTCGGCATAAAAAGCATCCATCACTTTTGGCAATTGTGCTACAATATCGCTTAGATGAAAAGTGGCTTCGTGTAATTTATTTGCACATTTTTCACAGTACCACAAACAGGAATCAATTTCCTTTTCATCACGGTTACGCTCTATTACCAATCCAATTGTTCCTGCTCCCCTTTGCGGAGAATGCGGAATGTGTGGCGGCAGCAAAAACATTTCGCCTTCCTTAATATGTACATCCACGTTTTTCCCATCCTGTATGGTTTTTACCACAATGTCACCTTCGAGTTGATAAAATAATTCTTCTCCATCCTCGTAATGATAATCTTTGCGGGAGTTAGGACCACCTACCACCATCACGATAAAGTCTTTATTGCCGGTGTACACCATTTTGTTACCTACCGGTGGTTTCAAAAGATGACGATTTTCGTCGATCCATTTTTTAATGTTGAGGGGTTGTGAAATTGCCATATTTATTTGATTTGAATTTCTAAGGTAAAGAAAATGTTTTATGTTTGAATAGCCAAATTAACCTCAAAATTATGGATTTAAATCTCAGCGGTAAACGTGCATTGGTATGCGGAAGCACACAAGGAATTGGAAAAGCAGCAGCTATAGAACTGGCCTTGTTGGGAGCTTCTGTTACTTTGATTGCGCGAAATGAAGAAGCGCTTAAAACAGTTTGTGCCGAATTACCAAGTACCACTGGTCAGGCACACGATTATATTTGTGCCGATTTTTCAAACCCTACTTCGCTAAAAAGCGCTGTTGAACATCGTTTTGGAAATAACCGTGAAACAGTTCATATATTGGTAAACAATACCGGTGGTCCACAAGGAGGGCCTATTGTAACTGCGGGCGTTGACGAGTTTACTGCAACTTTTTCGGCCCACTTAATTTGCAATCACCTATTGGTACAAGCACTGGTGGAGGGAATGAAAAAAGCCGGATATGGCCGTATTATCAACATTATATCGACTTCTGTAAAACAACCATTAAAAGGACTTGGCGTATCAAACACGATTCGAGGAGCAGTTGCTAATTGGGCAAAAACCATGTCGCTCGAACTTGGTGCATTTGGTATTACCGTAAATAATGTTTTGCCGGGAGCAACCAATACCCAGCGATTGGTAAATTTAAACAAAGCCAAATCTGAAAAAACCGGGAGAAGTGTTGATGAGTTGAAAAAGGAAATGGTGGCCGAAATTCCTGCCGGCAGGTATGCCGAACCTTTCGAAATTGCGAATGCGGTTGCCTTTTTGGCGAGCCCGGCAGCTGCGTATATCAACGGAATAAATGTTCCGGTTGACGGAGGACGTACAGCCAGTTTATAAGTTAACTTAGCGCTCGATGCCAGCGCATTGCTGCTTTTGAAAATAGCGATTTCGCTTTGTGCAGCAGGAGTTTTGGTGCCGAAGCTCCCTTGCCCTTTTCTTTGTGAAAAGCCACTTCATTGTACAATCTACGTAAGGCATAATCATAATACTTACGACGGTAAGTTCGTGTAAAATCAATATCTCGATCGGTACTGCTTTCCCAATTTAATTGCTTTACAAAACGGCTTTCAACCTCAGCGTACAAAGGTGTACCTTTAATGGGATAAGCCACGGTTATGGTATATAAATCAGGATCTGCCACTTTGAGGTGATGTATGGTTTCTTCAATATCCTCTTCGGTTTCGCCGGGATAGCCAAGCATGATAAAGGTTCCCGTTTGAATTTGAAATTTTTTTGCCAGTTGAATCATCGTGCGTACTTGTTCCACTGTTACACGGCGATCCATGGCATCAATTACTTTTTGAGAACCGCTTTCAGCGCCAATCCATACTCTGAAACAGCCGCTTTGCTTTAATAGTTGCAGCACCTCCTCATTGAGTCGGTCAGCTCTTGTGATACACTCAAAAGGGAAATTAAGTTTTCGTTTTACTACTTCATCTTTAAACTCTTCAAGCCATTTGTGGCTTACGGTAAACACATCGTCCACAAACCAAATCGTATCGACTTGGTAATTTTTTTGAATAAAATCCATTTCATCCACCACTAACTTCGGACTTCGGCGTCGGTAGCTTTGTCCGTAAACTGCCCGGCTACACCAATTGCAAGTATATGGACATCCGCGCATGGTAGAAACTGAAATTGCACTTTGAGGATGTTTGCTTTTCCATGCATCGAAATACATTTGAAGATCTATTTTTTTTCGGTTTGGAAAAGGCAGTTCATCTATATTGCGCAATAAGTTGCGGGGTTTGGTTTGAATTAATTTTCCTGAACTATCAATGAAAGCAATCCCTTGAATGTTATTCCAATCCTTAGTATTGGACGAATTGAGATGTGCAGCAACTTCCAACATGCTTTCCTCCCCTTCTCCAACAACAATAATATCGGCACCGTGCAGCAAAAAATTAGGTAAATGATTTCGAACTTCCGGGCCTCCTAATACTACTTTGGTGTGCTTTAATTGTGGTGTAGATTTAATGAAACGAATGATTTTGAGAACATTGATTTTGGTCATTAAATTTGTGTAGATACCAATCAAATCGGGAGCATTGGCAAGCAAGTGAGCGCACAAATTTTCGAAACTCGAAAAAGTAGAATCATACACTTCGTTATGGAATCCGTGTTTTTCGAGATGGGCTGAAATGTAAAGTATTCCGAGCGGAGGATAAGGCTTCATAATTTCCTTTTCCTTTTCGTCTTCATTTAGAAAATAACCGTGGGTAAGCAAAATATTGGATGCCATATTGGGTAAAGATAACTGAAAACTTGATTTCTATTTTTTCGGCTTTAAAAAGTAATTAAACTAAACAAGAAATGAAAAGTTTTGAGCAGATGTGTTATTTCTTTTTAAGATAAATTAAATAGTGATCTGCATAATCCGACAAGAAAGAAAATGGACTAAAAAGTTTCTCCATTTGAAAAAGAAAAAGAAGTAAGTATTTTTTGTTTAAAAAAAACTTATTGAGATATGATGGTGGAACAAACAAGCCTATTGGCTTTGTGCTAAGCAGTTTAAAATTTGGCTCCGCTATACTTCGAATTTCTGAAGGTGAAAAATAAAATGTATTTTGTTTGGCACCATTACCTAATTCAGCAGAAATAGCACTTTGCGACATTCTTCGAAATGCCTTCTTATTGTTTCCTTTGAATAAAAAATACATCCTTTCCCAGAAGCATTTTCGTCCCATGATTACAAAAATCAATTTTCCATCTGGATTTAAGAGAGAATAAAAATCATCCATTAACTGTTTAAATACTGTCTTATTCACACAATTCAGTCCCCCAAAATTGGAAAATATCAAATCAAACTTTTGTGTGCCGTATTTTGTATTTAAAGCTGAGAATTCTGCTTGTTGAAATTGCAAATCAAGCTTGTTTAATCCACTTGCTTTTTGTTTTGCAACTCGAATCATTTCTTCGGAAGCATCTGTTGCCAAAACCGAATGTCCATGATTGGCAAGCCAAATGGCATCTTCGCCTGTACCACAATTTATTTCCAAAATTTTGCTTTTGCTCTTAACCAGCTTATTTACCTGTAGGGCAAAATATACTTGCTCACGCTGCATTTTTCCAATGGCGCTTGTTGTAAATTCAGCATCATAATTCGGTGCCGAAACATCAAACTGCGAATGTGTTGTATCATTTACCAGCATTAGAAATCAGCCGTTTTGTTAAATCCAAATTTCGTACAATATACTAAACTTCTGAGTTCAGCTCTAATCAAGGAAATCAAATAATCCCTGAGGCCTTTCCTGTTCGCTAAAAAAACCCTACTTTTGCAGGCCTTTATACCAAGCTGTTTCTGACAATAATTCCTGCTTTGGCAGGTTTTAGTCTTTGGCAGGTTTCGTGTAATCGACATGCTTACTATTTATTCTATTAAAAAACTATGTTAGATTTTCTTACCAAATCCGTATCCAAACTATTCGGAAACAAATCAGAGCGCGACATTCGTGATATTCAACCCATCATCGAAAAAATTCATAAAGCCAGCGAAAGCATCAGCCAATTGAGCCACGACGGTTTGCGTTCCAAAACTATTGAGTTTAAACAACGCATTCAACAAGCTATTGAAGCCGAGAATTCTCAAATGCAAGAACTGCGCAATGCCATTGAGAACAATCCGGAAATGGAAGTGAGTGAGAAGGAAAAAAACTACGACACCATCGATCAACTCAAGAAAACTGTAACTGCCAAGATTGAAGTTGTACTAAACGAATTGCTACCGGAAGCTTTTTCGGTAATGAAAGAAACTGCGAAGCGATTTAAAGAAAATACCAGTATTACCGTTACTGCCACCCAAATGGACCGAGATATGGCCGCATCTCGCGATAGTGTGAAAATAGAAGGCGATAAAGCTATTTTTTCCAATTCGTGGATAGCTGCCGGTAATCGTGTTACTTGGGACATGGTACATTACGATGTTCAGTTAATTGGTGGGATTGTTTTACACCAAGGAAAAATATCGGAAATGGGTACAGGTGAAGGAAAAACGCTTGTTGGAACTTTACCTGTTTATTTGAATGCCCTTAGCGGAATGGGATTGCATCTGGTTACGGTAAACAACTACCTCTCCAAGCGTGACTCGGAATGGATGGGCCCTTTATTTGAATTTCATGGACTTACCGTAGATTGCATCGATAAACACGAACCCAATTCGGATGAACGTCGTCGTGCATATTTGGCGGATATTACTTACGGAACTAATAACGAATTTGGCTTTGATTACCTGCGCGACAACATGG
>DGQS01000225.1 GCA_002389785.1 Bacteroidetes bacterium UBA4408 | reverse complement strand
ATGAAATAACTTACATTAGCGCTCCCACCGGATTAGCTGCTATGTATGTGAAACAAAATGGCGCAAGCCAAGGCAACATGCACTATGTATATACCGATAACTTAGGTAGTATAACAACCTTGGTTGACGACAATGGAAACAAACTCAATCAAAGTTTCGATGCTTGGGGCAATGCCCGCAACCCTGCCGACTGGACCACTAACAACATACCCAACCTTCCCAATTGGCTGTACCGCGGCTACACCGGGCACGAACACCTAAAAGAATTTGCCCTAATAAACATGAACGGACGTATGTACGATCCTGTACTTGCTCGCTTTTTGAGCCCCGATAAATTGTTGCAAAACCCAAGTAATACACAAAACTACAACGGCTACAGTTATGTGCTCAACAATCCTTTAAAATATACTGACCTTAGTGGCTGGGCGTATATGGGGTTTAATAGTCCTGTACAAAAACCCTATAGCCCTCCTCCTAACACCTCCGGTGGAGATGCCGACGGTGCCTGGAATCCAATACGTGGAGGATATACTTTAGATGGTGTTCCAATTAGTAACGAAAGGGCAATGACCTTAATGCGGGCACAAGCAGATAAAGCAGGAAGTCGATATGATGTAACAAATGATTCGCAAATTAGTTTTGATTATTATTTGGCAGATGGTAAATTATACGGCAATCCCGATGATGCTTTAAAGGCTGCTTTAATAAAAAATGGATGGGATAGTAAGAGTGCTGTTTTTTTGAGGGAATTTGAAATGGGAAATTATTTTTCATCAAGTTTAAATTGGAAAAATTCAAGCGGAACACATTCATTTGAAATTAATTTTTCAGAACGTACAATTGGTGTTGCTAGAAATGCCCAAGGTAACGGGGGTAATGGTTTTAGGGATTTACTCAATTCAACTGGCGATGTAAGAAATATTGCTGCAATTGCAGCCACAATGGTTGACAATGCTGCTCAAATGTCCACCAAAGGTTTTATTCCAAGTCCCCCGGTACCTAAATCAGAACTTAATGCTGTAAAAACTATAAAATCATTAGGAAATGTTGCATTCTATGCTGGTAAAGTATTAGGTGTAGTTTCTATTATGGAACATAGCACTAAGGCCTACGATGCTTTTAACAATGGAGACTATGTTGGCTTTGGTTTGAATGCATTTAAAGTTGGAGCTGACATTGGCACAACATTTTTCTTAAAAGCAAATCCAATTGGCATAGGTATAAGTATTGGCTATTCAATTTTTGATTTAGGAACAAGTAACAGATGATAAAATTTCTCATATATTTTTATTATTTCTTTTGGGACTACCATAAAGATACTGATGCAGCCCGTCAAAATTTTAGTGCTTACATCGCAGTAACTGGAATATTATTGATTAATTTACTTAGCATTTGGGGATTTGCTTCGTCTTTTATTGGTATTCCATATTTAAGCCACTTTGTAAATTTTAATAGTGGTTTTCTAATAAATAAACTTTCTGCATTTCTTTTTGTTTTGCCAATTTTTTTGATTGTCTATATTTACTATAAAATAAATTCAAATGAAGTTGATAACTTATTGAATTTATTTGACAAAGAAAGTAAACAAGAAAGAAGAAAAAACAGAACTAAAATCTGGATTTACTTCATAATTTCAGTGGGATTACTTTTTTGTTCATTATTCATTAGATGATTGCTCAAAGTAGTGGGGGTGGTCAAAATGGTTACCAATTAGCCGATGGTTTTGGGCAGTTGATGAACGCTGGAGGAGTTGTTTACGGAGGAGCAGAAATGGGACTACAAGCGATAAGGCAAGGCAATGGGGCGCAAGTAATAGGAAGGTCTTTAGGTTTTGGAACACAACAAACAGCACAAGCATTAAGAGGAACTTTAGGCGTTGTGAGTAAAGTTGGTAAAGGTCTTGGAGTTGCTGGGTATGGATTGCAAGTTGGTGTAACTGGTTCTAAGCTTCTTAATGGGCAAAGTGTAGGTACAGCAGAAGTGGTTGGACTTGGATTAAGTACAGTCTTAATAGGAGCAGCTTGGTTTGCAGCAGGTACAGCAGCAGCACCATTTGTAGCAGGAGGAGCGTTAATCTACGGAGTAGGACAGTTAGGCTCTTATATATTTACTGGTAATACATTAGAAGAAAATTACTTCGGAAAATGATAAATGTATTTGAGTTTGTATATTATTGTTTGTATAGAGTTTTTACGCTTGTGAAACGTGTGGGTGAAAAGGATGAGAATTTGGCTTCGTCAATTTATTCAGTCCTTCTATCAACAAATACGATTGTACTTTTCTTTCCTTTGAAATTTATAATTCCAAAAGGGGCTCTAACACCATTCCCATATAATATTCTGACAAAAGTCTCTTTTTTTATTGTGTTTTTTGTATGGTACTTTATCTGTAAATATTATTTTTTAAAGAAAGAGAATTACATCAGGATAATATCGCATTATGAAGAGAGATTTCTCGGTAAGAAAAAACAAATGGCACTAATCGGCATTGCCTATTTTTTACTCACACCTTTAATCTTCATTGTTTTAGCCACGTGGCTTAGCAGAATGTAAACATAATAAAGCCCGCAATTTGCGGGCTTTATTGTTATTTAGGAATAGCTTTCAGCAGCTCATCCAGTTCTTTATCTGTCAGATTTTCTTTTTCGGATTTATCATAAATGGAAAGCAGATAAACGGTAGCATCAGTAATAACAATGTTAGCAATAATTCTTGCACCACCGCTTTTGCCTTTACCTTTAGAAGCAATAGCAATGCGAATTTTAAAACAACACCAATGCACTTGCTATTAAATACACATATCTTAATTTTGCAAGGATGTCAGAAAAGTATAAGTTCAGGGATCCGGTAAGTATAAATTTTGTAACACACCAAAGTCAGCTATGAGTACGATGCTTTAAACCGCCCGGTAAAAAAAGTGGAAGAAGTACACAATCAATTTTATACTTCTTTGCTCGAATACAACGCTGAAAATCGATTACAAAAATTAACCTATCCGGGAGGTTTTGCTGTAGAATATGAATACGACACTAAAGGATATACTACCAAAATTAAAAGGGCAGATAATGGAGCGGCAATTTGGAGTTTAGGCGAAATAAGTGCATCCGGACAATTTACTAAATTTACACTCGGAACTAATACACCATCTGAAAACTTGTATTCAAATTTTGGATTTTTGAAAGAAAACAAAACTACCGGAATTCAAAACATGCACTATACTTTTGATATGCGTAATGGAAATATGCTTCAACGGGAGGATGTTTTGCATAATCTTACAGAGGATTTTACTTACGATAATTTAGATAGATTAAAGACTATTTCATTAAACAATACCCTTGTAAGTGAACTAACTTATACTGCAAATGGCAATATTGAATCGAAAACCGAGCTTGGACTCTATAATTATGGAGCTAAACCCAATGCAGTAATTGGTGTTGAAGATCCTAACCATTTAATTTCACAAGATCTTCAAAACATTACTTACACCTCGTTTGATAAAATAGCGACGCTTGAAGAAGCAAATTATAAACTTAACTTAAGCTACGGACCCAACGATGAGCGCAAGCGTTCACAATTGCGCGATGCAGTGAGCAACGCACTCTTGTGTGAACGAATTTATTTAGACGGATATGAAAAAACAACCGAAGGAACCAACGTTTATGAAATAACTTACATTAGCGCACCCACCGGATTAGCTGCTATGTATGTGAAACAAAATGGCGCAAGCCAAGGCAACATGCACTATGTATATACCGATAACTTAGGTAGTATAACAACCTTGGTTGACGACAATGGAAACAAACTCAATCAAAGTTTCGATGCTTGGGGCAATGCCCGCAACCCTGCCGACTGGACCACTAACAACATACCCAACCTTCCCAATTGGCTGTACCGCGGCTACACCGGACACGAGCATCTAAAAGAATTTGCCCTAATAAACATGAACGGACGTATGTACGATCCTGTACTAGCCCGCTTTTTGAGCCCCGATAAATTGTTGCAAAATCCAAGTAATACGCAAAATTACAATGGCTACAGTTATGTACTTAATAATCCTTTAAAATATACTGACCCTAGTGGGTGGGCGTATATTGGACATCGTTATTACGAAAGAATAATTGATTCACAAATCACCCCCGATAGTGGTGACGAAATGGATGCTGTTGTAAAAGGACAATATACCATTGATGGAATGCCAATTAGTAAGGAATTGGCATTGGCCTTACTTCGAATAAAAGATGACAAGGGCGACAATGTTTTTATGCAAGAGAAGCATTTTAATGAATTTGTATTTGTTTATGATAACGATCCACTAACCGACCAAATATTCGATTCAGAGGAAAAGGCAGAAGCTGCTATTGAAGCTAAACATGCTAGAAATAAAGAATTAAGAGCTAAATTGGATAAATTTAATAAACAAGTGCAAACAGAAAGTAAAAAATTAAAAGATGCTGTAAATTTTAAATCAAATTTAACTAAATTGAATATTGGAGTGTTACTAATACTTCAATTTTGTGACATTGTAAACGCAGAACGTCCAAATAAATTACCGAAATTATATCCTATTCCACATGAAATGAATGTCCAAGTAATAATTGATGATACCTTAAATATTATTGATAGAGATGGAAGAACATTTAATATCAATACCAATTTTAATCCTTTTTATGACTACAATAGTGATAGCAAATAAACAATTTTCGATTTTTTTTAAAGTTTTATTTCTGGGTATCTACTTTTGTTGTTCAACAGGTAATGCTCAAAATACTGATACCTATGGCGATTTTTTAGTTAGAAGATTTATTGATACTAATTGTGAAAATAATAGGTATTATGATGAAGCTAGAACTTATTTAAATCAACAAATTTCAAAAGACTCAACCGATACTTTATCAGGACAATTACTTTTTATTTTGCAATATAATATGTTTACAAAATTAGCATTTGAAGAAAAGGTGGATTCAAATTCTGAATTAAATACAAACGACAATCTATTTGGAATTTATGAAGATATGTTAGTTCTTTTTAAAAAATATAATGTTAAGAACCTTTTAAGTTTACCTAAGAATTCTGAAGGTAAATGAAAAACCTTCAAACCCCCAACTGGCTATACCGCGGCTATACCGGCCATGAACACCTAAAAGAATTTGACCTAATAAACATGAACGGCCGCATGTACGATCCTGTGCTTGCTCGCTTTTTAAGCCCCGATAAATTGTTGCAAAACCCAAGTAATACACAAAACTACAATGGATACAGTTATGTGCTTAATAATCCTTTAAAATATACTGACCCTAGTGGGTGGGCGTATGGGGGGTATCAGTTTTTACGTTTGACGCAGGGATTTAATTTAGAAACTCCAAGTAATGGAGGTGAAGCATGGGATCCGAATGGAGCTATGGGTTATTTAGTTGACGGGGTAGCATGTACTAAATTTGAGTATCTTGAAGCTGAAAGAGCGGGAGGTATAGTTCATCCTAAGGGTATTTCTAGTTTCTTTAAAGTTACTCAAGCTGATGGTACTGTTGTAAATACTGCCGATGCAGGGGAAGCTGTGAATTTATTTAATGAAGGAAATAAGAGTTTCAATGCCGAATTAAAAAATGGGGTCATTACTATTTCAGAAAGAAGGGTAACAAATTTGATTCAACAAAATACTGGGATTCAAACCGGTGATATTTCTTTGAATACTGCCATAAGTATTAATGCATCGCTTGGCGGATTTATGGGTGGTGAAATTTACCTTAAGGATATCGCTACAATCAAAATAGATCCGAATGAAGGGGCTCAAAGTGGAGGGGGTTGGGATAATTCAAAATTAGCTTTAGATATTGGAGGCGGAATTTATGGTGCTTTAGAAACGGCTTCAAGACCAGGTAATCAATGGCTTGGTAAGAATGGTAAGTACTATAATAACTCTTGGGGCGGTAATCAATATACAGGCGGTCGTTCGGGTGCTTTTAAAGCTGCAAGTAATTATAAATTGGCGGGCAGAGCCACAGTAATTGCTACTGCCATTATTGGAGGCATTGAAACTTATAATGGCTATCAGATGGATGGAGGGCAGTTTGGTTACAATGCACAGAGTGCAGCAGGACAGACAGTTGGTGGTATAGGTGGGGGCATTGGAGGAGCAGCATTAGGGGCAGAAATTGGGGCAGGAATTGGTGTATGGTTTGGAGGTGTTGGTGCTATCCCTGGAGCAATAATAGGTGGATTTATAGGAGGTTTTGGGGGTGGTTATTTAGGCGGTAATGTTGGAGGTGGAGTTGTTAATTATTATCACGGAAGATAATCAAACTACAATAATTATGAGTGATAAAATTGAAATTCAATTGAGCAAAAAGAAGGCTATCGTTGCCTTAATAGGGGCCGGACTTTTTATTATAGTCGGGTATTTAGGGGCTCAAAAGCCAGAAGATTTTGTTTCGCCTATTTTTAGAAACCCTGAGATTATCAGAATTATTGGGATTGTAGGAGTTATTTTTTTTAGCCTTTGTTTAATTTTTATAGTTAGAAAATTATTTGATAATAAACCCGGTTTAGTCATTGATGAGAATGGAATAACAGATAATACAAACGCTACAAGTATGGGTTTGATTGAGTGGAATGATATTACTATGGTGGAGAAAAAAAAGGTAATGTCTACTAAGTTTTTAATAATACATACCAATAATCCCGAAAAGTATATACAAAGAGCAAAAAATTTTATTTCAAAAAGAGCTGTAGAAATGAGTTGTAAAACTTATGGTTCTCCTATTTCAATAACGCCAAACTCATTAAAAATGAATTTTGAAGATTTGGAAGCTTTGATTACCGTAGAATTAAAAAAAAACAAGTAAGAGTATTGAAGTCTTAAAACATACAAGCAAAGCCCCTTTCGGGGCTTTTGCTATTTTACATCGTGTAATACATTTTTCAAAGCATCTTTTAATTTTTTCTTACCTACAAAAGCATCAAGCATAGTGTAGATAGTGTGCTTTTCTTCCCCGTACCCGCGAAGCTCTGCTTCGTGTGGCCTTAATAAGTAAAGCTTTGCTTGGATAGTGATGCACAAAACCAATATTCCACCGAAGTATTCTTCAAAGCCGCAACACTAAATTTCTCTACTAAAATCATCCTTTAAAACTGCGCAATAAAATAATTACATTTGTTTAATGCAGCATGTTTCAAATAAAACTTTGCAAAGTTTCGATGCTTGGGGCAATGCCGGCAACCCAGCTGATTGGACAACAAGCAATATTCCAACAGTTCCTGATTGGCTTTATAGAGGTTATACAGGACATGAACACCTAACCTATTTTGCATTAATTAATATGAATGGGCGAATGTATGATCCGTTATTGGGGCGTATGTTAAGCCCAGATAAGTTTTTACAAGACCCAACAAATCCACAAAATTATAATCGATACTCCTATACATTAAATAACCCCTTAAAATACACCGACCCAAGTGGATGGCAAAATATTCCTAGAGGGGGTAATACCATTTCATTTTTTAATTGGATTGATGGTGAATCAGGCGATGCAGTTGGCGGAAGAACCGGTGGGGTTGGACAGCATGTGGATGCTTCAAAGGATAATTCAACTTCTATTGATTTTGAATATCAAGGATTGAGTGAATTTCAACTTAGCTATACTTTATACGCCGAAGGTGTAATGGATGGGACAATTGATCCTACTAAAACATTACCTGGTCGAAATCCAGATACAGGAAAACGAGGTTACTTTGTGGGATGTGGATGTGCTACTGGTGAATCTACCGCAGTTCGTGATGACAATGGAAATTTGATTAAAGTAAATACAAAGACTTATGAAGTGCAAACTTTTGTTGAATTTGATTTACCTAAAACTCAAAATACTAAAAATAGCAATAATGCAGATGCAGCATTATCTGCAGCTCTAATAATTGGATTATCAGGACCACAAGCTGCTGTTACAGTAGGATTTTTTGCAGCAATTTATCTTTATATTTACTATTTTCCTCCTCCTGTGCTTCATATGAAAGATAAAATGAAAGGTGGTAAACAATGGCAAAGAGATAAGGATTATGGTCTATTGCGAGATAAGGATTTTATTGATTGGTGGCATAACGGAGGTGGTAAAGAATTAGAAGATGCGACCCCAGAAGATTTCGAAGATTGGGAGAATTTAGGTAGACCAAAAGGTCCCAATAGTAAAAACCCATGGAAGAAAAACAGATAATGGAAAAAAGCGAAGTGATTCAAATTATTAATTACTTAAAAGACCCTCATTTAACAGAAGAACAGAGGGTGGAGGCATATAGAGGATTGGGCAAAACGGGCGATAAAAGTGCAATAACATTTTTATTGGACAAAATTTCAAGAATTGACAAACTAACCTGGAAAGAAAAAAATGCTGTAGCAATTAGTTTGGGTCAACTAGGAGCTGATCAAGCGGTACCTATTTTAATGAAAGTTGTAAACAATAAGGATTATTCTGGGAAGAGTGGGTCTTTTCTATACGCTATATCAATCAAACCATTAGAATGCAAGGAATATTTTCTTGATTTTATTGAATTACTATGTACTGGTAGTCTTGAAGTTAGAGCTTCAGCTCTTGAATTAATTGAATCTTTACATAATAAAGTTGATAATGACATTAAAATGAAATCAATTCAAATTATCAGTAAGCACAAAATTTTAATTGAATCCCAAGGAAAGCCAAAGGAAAAGTTTGATACAATAAATTATCTTGAATACGTAGAAAATCTTTTATTGATTAATTCTTAAACCCAGTACCCACGAAGCTTTGCTTCGTGGGGTTTATAGGCTTACCAACACAAACAGCTAGTTTTATTTACCCAGTTCCTAGCGCTGATGATTTACCTTGGAATAAAGGAGAATCACCTGGGAAAGATTGGAAATGGAGAGGTAATGGAGATGCAGAATCAGGCAAAGGGAATTGGGTTAATGAGAAAACTGGACAAAAACTTAATCCAGATTTTGATCATCCCGACCCTAAAGGCCCACATTGGGGCTTACAACAGCCTGACGGAAGTATAATTGATATTTTCCCTCCCAAATAAATTATTAAAGGATATTATAAAAATGGAAAATAAAGTGTTTAACTTTAACGAACAATACAAAAAGGAATGGAGAGCTCTTGGATTCTATTACGAATTTAAAGACGAAAGTAAAATTTGGTTGGTAGTCGGCTCCAGAATAGGGCTATCTAACTTTTGCAGCTTATTAAACCGTTATACAAATAACTCTGAAAAAAATAAGTTAAGTGAACATCAACATTTAGGGCCACATGCTTATTTAAAAATTGTAACTTGGAATGAACCCGAACTAAACGAAAGTGGTATTTATGGAACTTTAGAGGATATTAAGAAACTATCCAAATTAATTTTTATAAAATTGAAGAATTGCCATCAAGGTGATATCTTCATAATCGATAAAGAATATTCCTTCAATAACAAATGTATTTTTAGGATAGTTGTCAGAGAAGATCAATTTGATCCATCCACTTTAGATAATACTTTAGTTTGAATCGGTGGGGCTGGACAACATGCGGATGCTTCAAAGGAAAATTCAGCTTCTATTGATATTGAACATCAAGGATTGAGTCCATTTCAACTTGCACACACGCTGCAATTTGATAAAATTTGGAACGGAACTTTGAAAGATAATACGATGGTTTTAAAAAATCCTACAACAGGGAAATATGAAGTTGGACATTATGAAAATAAGACAACCGGAGTAAAAACGGGCGGTGCAACTGATTTTGGCAATGATGGTTTAGCAGGAGGAAACAATATTGGAGAATTCAGTGTAATAAATGAAAATTTTTGGGTTTGGGGTGCTCAAGGTGGTGGGGGTGTTAAATCTGACCCATTAATACCAGGTATTTATGATAATTCCCTTGACAACTTCGTTTATCAATTAAGCAATCTTGATAGGGCATTGGATGGTCACTACAATGGCACAGGATTGCCCCCTGCACCTTTGCGTGTTGCATTTTCATTTTTTCCTCCAATTTCTGTTGTTAATGCAGGCAAAACAATAACTACTGGTAAAGACCTTTATAATCGAAACGCTAATTCGTTTTTAGAAAGAGGAGTTTTAGCACCTTTCAATTTAGTAAGTCCATTTGCTCCAACCAAAATTCAAAATACCATTCCATTTATGATGATTGACGGATTTGATAAGAGTAAAACTATTTATGATGAATTGTGGCCGAAATAATTTAATCATGCAAGTAGCTATTATTTCATACAACCACAAAGCCACAAATATTGGTATGCTTATTTTTCATTTAGGCTTTGCATTCTTATTTATAAATGCTATTCCATTTGTATGGAATAATTACGGAATGTATGTTGTTTATTTATCTCTTTTAATGCTCTTTTCTGGAGCTATTTCTGTGAACTATTATACAAAAAAAGTAAATCAAATCGGGTCTATTCTTTTTGAAGAAAATAAGACAAAATTTTCTATTAATACGTCGGAAATTGAAATAATTAATGCAGATTACTGTGTGAAGTTTTCTAAAACAGGATATGAAGGTAAGAGCAATTATATTCCCTTTCTAACAATCGGTTCATTTACTACCAATCCAGGAATCAATACTATTTGCTTTTATAATGATTTAAGGAAGTTTAGCTATGAGATAATCCTTAAATCGGAATCTGAATATATAAGTTTGCTGAACAAATTATCCAATAATTACAAAAATTAAAATGAAAAGAATTGAAAGGATTTTATTTATCATTCTTCTATTATCGATTTTATTGAAGCTACTTTTTATTCCAGGAAGTTCTATATTAATTGTACTAGTAGCTTCAATTCTCTCTTTATTTTATTTCATTTTTACATTTGCTCTGATTAATGAATTATCATTAAGGCAATTATTCTTTTCAAATTCATATTCAAGAATTGGTTCTTTAAAAGTAGTTGGCATCATAGGGTTAGGAATAGGGCTATCTCTGGCAACCACTGGCCTTATGTTTATTATGCAAAATTGGTCTGGGGGATTGGCTAATTTATTTGGAGGTATAATAATAATATTCGTTATTGGCATCGTAGCTCTTATTAAAAGACAAGAAAGCGAGAACAAAATATTTTATGATAAAGTGCTATTAAGAGTTGGAGTATCAATCTTGGTTGGGTTAATTGCATTCTTAATAAGTGGCATTTCAGTATAGTAATAGCTTTGCTCAAAGTAACGGGGGTAAGCTAGAGCATTGGTCTAACATAGCCAAGGGTGTTGTTGAACACATGACTGATGGCGCAGCTTATGCATCGACAACATTAGCTTCAAGTTTTGCAAACGGTTTCTTGTATGGATACAAAGATATGACCACTAAAACACTCACTGGCGCGCGCTTGTAGCGCGTGACCTACGCACTTGCAATTAAATACACACATCTTAATTTTGCACGGATGTCCGAAAAATATAAGTTCAGCTATCCGGTAAGCATGATTTTTGTAACACCAATAGAAGTCACGCACTACAAGCGCACGCAGTGGGTGGATCTTTTGTTTTTTAATATTTTACAAATCGATTGGCCGTCTTTGATTTTGAAGAACTGATTTGTGTTATATAAACACCACTTGGCCAATCAGCAGCATTTATTGGTAAGGTATTATTCTCTTCTATTCTTTGACTTATCACAACACGACCTTTTGCGTCATAAATTTTAACCCTAACAGCTTCATGAAAAGAATTTGTAACATACACTTGTTTTAAAATGGCATCATAATTCAACTCAAAATTTGTCGAAGTTCCGGTTGCATTTTTTATTCCGGTTAAGAAGGGAGCAATGGGTGTTTTATAAACTCCTCTTCCATGTGTAAATGCAACCAGGTTTTGATCTGCCGGTGAGTATTCTAAATCAAAAACCTGCAAAGCATCCGGCACTCCGTTTCCTGCATGTTGCCATACTATTCCCGTATCGCTTGAATAAAAAACACCCAAATCGCTACCTGCTATCAGCAACTGTGAATAAAACAATATACAATGAAAAGGCACATCAGGCAAGGTACTGCTAATGTCCATCCAAGTTTGTCCTGCATTGCTCGAATAAAACACATGTCCGGTTCCAAATCCACTAAAAACCGCACACAATTCATTATCGTTACTTGAATTAACAGCAATGGCACGTGGATAGCGATTCGGCAAACCGGCAGAAATATCTGTAACACTCGCACCTCCATTTATACTAACATAAAACTTCATTGAATCTGTTGAAGATGGAGCACTTGCGAAATATACTTTTAATGGATTTGTAGCTGAGATTCCTATGCTTAAAATTTTGCTGTTCCCATAAGGACCGAATGAATTCCAAGTAAATCCCTTATTATCACTTCTAGATAAAAAACTTGAACCTGCATACATAATATTCTGGTTGGATGGTGCTATTTCAAAAGGAGATACAAAAGCACCTGTATCTGAAAAAACCGAATTAAAAAAAGTTAAGCCTTGATCGGTTGAACCTCTAAGATTCAGGTTTTGATAAGATGCATACTGCTCAAAATCATTTACTTTATCAATAGCATTGCAAGTTCCATCACCGCCTAATACCCATTGCCATTCACTTGTTCCATTGTATCGCTGTGTACCATGGTCTTGAGCTCCTGCTATGGCAATATTGGCATTGGTTTGAGATACACTACCTAAATAAAACTGCGCTACTCTGTATCCATCTAAACAAGATTGCCAATATTGACCAGCCGTTTTAGAACGATAAAGGCCAACATCGGTAAGCAAATAGAGTTTAGTTGGATCAGCAGGATTTACAACTAAGTCGTGTAAGTCGGGCCAAGGCTCATCTGCTAAATTGTTTGGGTTATAAGTAGTTATTTGATTAAAATTTGCCCCTCCATCAACGGATTTAAAACCATACACTCCACCCACATAAATAGTATTTGTATCAGCCGGACTAATAAGTAAGCATTTGCTATACCATCCTTGATAGGAAGCAAAGTCGTTTCCATTTAGTAAAGTCCAGCTTAGTCCTTTATTAGTAGATTTATATAAACCGTTAGAAACTAAATCGTCGGCGACATGTGCTAATACAACTGATGGATTAAGCGGATTAATAGCAATACAAGTCCTTCCGGTATTAATATTTGGTAAGCCATTTACTAGTTGCGCCCATGTGTTTCCTGCATTGGTTGATTTATAAACTCCCGTACCTGCAGTTCCTAAATTTCCTATACCGGCGTAAACTATATTGGTATCCGTTGGATCCATAACTAAATCCATAACCATTTTTGTAGAATCGGTTTGAAACCAACTTGCTCCAGCATCAAAAGATTTGTATATACCATCGGTAGTTGCAGCAAGCAGTGTATTCGTGTTTTGATAATTGTAAACTATTTTCCAAACTCCTCGTTGTTGCTGATATAGCCAATTCAAGCTTTGTGTCCAGCTGAGTCCGCCGTTAGTAGTTTTTAAAATTCCAATACCGTGGCTGCCTCTGGTTGTTCGAATTATTAAACCATTGTAGGCAGTTCCATAACTATAGGTTTCACCTGTACCAATAAATATTTCATTGTGATTTTGCGGATTGATGGCAATGGAACTAACACCAAGTATCGGAAACCCTGTCTCAACCGGTTGCCAAGCATTTGGTCCTATACCACCTATCGTTGTTTTCCATAATCCACCGGAAGCGGAGCCTAGCCAAACAACATTCGTATCTACCGGATCAATCGCAATTGAAATGGTGCGCCCTCCATTGTTACTCGGACCAATGTTATTCCATGGTAATAAGTTGTTTGCACTTTTTGCAGCTGTGTTTTTATAATGTTGTATAAAGTAATCATAGGCTTTTCCAAAAGCATCAGCAGGCACATCGTTGTTAGGATAACTATTCATTTTGCTCAGAAATTGCAAAGCTTCCAAAGCCTCTTCTTTTTCTTTAGTTTCCTTTTTTAACGAACAGGCTATAATAAATGGAATTAAGAATAAGTAAATTAAAATTCTAAAATTCTTGCTAAAAGTATTCATTGAGTAGGGTTATGAGTATTTTCAAAAATACTTAATTTTTATTTAGCAACAGGTATGATAGCTCCCAGTATTGTAAAGCATTGCCTTTGTTGCAAGTTTAATATAATTGCTTGACTAGAATTATAAAATAAAAAGGATCCAACAAAAATGCCGATTCACAAAGCGAATCGGCATTTCAAATTTTAATTAATTGTAAAAGCTATTTTTTTAGCAAATCACGAATTTCAGTAAGCAACACTTCTTGTGCAGGTTTTGGAGCCGGTGCTGCCGGAGCTTCAGCTTCCTTTTTCTTCATGTTATTCATCGCTTTTACCACCATAAATATGGCAGCTGCTACGATTAAAAAATCAAGGATGGCCTCCATAAAACTTCCGTAATTTAAACTCACTGCTGCAGCAGTTTCTTTCCCATCGCTGCCAATAACGGCTTCCTTCAATACATATTTTAAATTTCCAAAATTTGTTTCTCCTACCATTAAACCAATTAAGGGCGAAATAATATCGTCTACAAATGAGCTTACAATTTTACCAAATGCAGCGCCAATAACAACACCCACCGCTAAATCAACCACGTTCCCTTGGTTGATAAATGTTTTGAATTCTTTTATTAATCCCATGTTTATAAAGTTTAGTTTGTAAATTAATTATTTTCAAAAATAGTATTTTCACTATATCTATCTTTAACACGTTCAATTTTTATTAAATAATGGTTGCATCCTTTTAATACATGCTAAACTCATTTGTTCGAAAAACCAATATTAAGTTTTATTCAAAGCACCTGTATTTTGCGCCGCAATGGATTATTTTGGCGGTTAACAACGTGTGCAACCTGCATTGTAAAATGTGCGATGTTGGAACAAAAAACACAGCCAGTAATTTTTACGATCACATGGTTGGCACCCAACCCTTGAACATGCCCAAGGAATTAATTTTTAAAATTATTGATGAAACAGCAGTGCACTTTCCCAGCAGTAAATTAGGTTATGCTTTTACGGAACCTAGTGTGTATCCGCATTTATTAGAGAGTCTTAGCTATGCTAGTTCAAAAAATATTTACACTTCAATGACTACGAATGCACTTCAATTGCCGAAGCAGGCAAGCGATTTACAAGCATGTGGACTCAATGAAATATGCATTTCACTCGACGGCCCTCCTGCAATTCATAATCAAATAAGGGGCAACAAGCAATCCTTTGAAAAGGCCTTGGAAGGAATTGAAAAACTTTTTTCTGCCGTCAACAATAAAATTAAGGTCTCGGTATTTTGTGCAATTACCGAATGGAACATTGGGCACCTGGTTGAGTTTATTGACTATTTCAAAAAAATTCCATTACAGCAAATAGGATTTATGCATACCGTTTTTAATACCGAAGCTCAGGCTACAGCACACAATCTGTTGTATGGCGAACAGTATTTTGCAACTGCCAGCAACATGCAGGAAATTAATCTTGACAATTACAATTTAGCCCTTTTATGGGAAGAGATAGCTCAATTAAAAACTATTTCATCTCCCTTTACAATAAGCTTTCAACCCGAATTAAAAAGTAAGGAAGCACTTCACAATTACTACCATCATCCCGAAATTAAAATGGGAAAAAAGTGCATGGATGTATTTAATCATTTGATGATAAAATCAGATGGTTCGGTAATTCCGGCGCACAGTCGTTGCTATCCGATAACTGCAGGAAACTTGTACACAAACAATTTAAAAGAAATTTGGAATGCCGAAAAAATGATACAATTGCGCAGCGACCTTTCACGCGCCGGTGGATTATTTCCTTCGTGTACACGTTGCTGTAGCGGATTTGCCGGCTAATTACTTCAACAAGTCAAATTGTTTTGCGTGATGCACACAATGTTTGTATAGCAATGCAATCCACTTTTCGTAGTTCAATGCACCAAAAAAGGGATTCATAAGTACTTGCTCTTTATCGTTCTTAAAGTAAGCGAAAAAGGCATCAATTTCTTCTTTTAATTCTTGAATAGAATCATGCATGGAGTTCTTTTGCGCAGGTATAGCTACTTCGCCCAGCAATGAATTTTTAGTATTGGGCTTAAATTCCTTATCACTCATAACAAACTGCTGCATGCGTTCCACATTTTCTGCAGGAGTGACCAGCTCGTAAGTGTCTTTTCCATTTGCCTGTCGAAACGCATAACTCATGTGTTCCACCATTTCCTGTCCATTCATTACTCCCCACTGCCCTTTGGCTTTAGGATTTAAATTGGTTAACAAGGCTAAAAAACCATTGCGTACAAATTTTTCTTTATCTGTCATAGGCTTAATTTAAGGTAATGTACTTCCTTTGGCTGCATACCAAGTATGTACTTCAACTTGAAGTCGACCGCATTTTACTGCCGGGTCGGCTTCGGCCAATTGCTTTGCCTCTTCGGCCGTTTCGGTAGCATACACACATATTCCTCGAATATCGCCATCTTCCATAAAAGGACCTGCAATACACATCTTCTTTTTTTCGTACATCAAAGTAAGATGTGCCAAATGTTGTTCTTGAATTTTAGCAACACTAGCAGAATCTTGATTTCGAACAGGACCTTTTTTCAAAAAAACCATGTAATAAGTTTTCATATCAAACTTAGCTTCTGAAGAGTTGCTTTGTTGGGCATCTGCAGGTAACATACTTCCAACCATTAGTGTCAAAAATAAAAGCGCTTGTTTCATGATTTTCTATTTAGTTTGATTCCAGGTTTTATATACATCTTGTTGTTTGGGGCGACCATTTTCTGCTTCCCGTAAGGGTTCACACACTTTTAATGTGGCATAACAATCAGCCGGAAGTTGCTGATACAATTCAGTACCTTTGGTTTTCCAAATTATCATATCATCACTTACATCCTTTACAATCTTTGCAGGATTTCCTACTACAATTTTACGTTCCGGTATATGCATATCGGCAGGTACAAAACATAAAGCGCCAACAATGCAGTTAGCGCCAATTACAACATTATCCATAATTACTGCATTCATGCCTATTAATGAATTTGCACCAATTTGAGCACCGTGAATAATGGCACCATGACCGATATGCGCACCTTCGTGCAATACAACGGTAGTTCCTGGAAACATGTGTATGGTACAATTTTCCTGTACATTGCAGCCATCAGCAATACGTATTTCGCCCCAGTCGCCACGAATAGCAGCACCCGGACCGATGTACACATTTTTTCCAATATGCACATTTCCGGTAACCGCTGCTTGCGGATGAATAAAAGCACTTTCGTGTATAACCGGCTTATATCCTTGAAATTCGTAAATCATTTTTATACTGTTTAAGCACGTTCAATTACAACTGCATAACCTTGTCCAACACCTATGCACATAGTTACAAGAGCATATTTTTTATTGCTTAATTGCAACTCCAATGCTGCCGAATTTAATAAACGTGCACCACTCATACCAAGCGGATGACCAATAGCAATAGCACCTCCGTTAGGATTTAATCGTGCATCGTTATCGGCTAAACCCCAAGCACGTGTACAAGCTAAAGCCTGAGCTGCAAAGGCTTCATTGAGTTCAATCAAGTCCATATCGTTCATTCGTAAACCTGCTTTTGCCAAAGCTTTGTTCGCTGCTTCAACCGGTCCTATACCCATAATACGAGGTTCTACTCCGGCTACCGCACTTGAAACAATTCGCGCCTTTGGTTGTAAGTCGTATTTTTTAATCGCTTCTTCAGAAGCCAATAATAATGCTGCAGCTCCGTCATTTAAACCTGATGAATTTCCAGCAGTTACAGTACCTCCCTCCTTTTTAAAGGAAGCTTTCAACTTTGCTAAACCATCAGCTGTAGTAGCGGGTTTAATAAATTCGTCCTTGTCAAAAAGCAAGGAATCGCCTTTTTTTTGCGGTATGGCAATGCCAACAATTTCCATCTTTAATCGTCCGCTTTTTTCAGCCTTGCTTGCTTTTTGTTGACTCCACAAAGCAAACTTATCCTGGTCGTCGCGACTAATTGAATCGCGTGTTGCTAAATTTTCGGCAGTTTCGCCCATGGCATCAACACCATACATTTCCTTCATCTTAGGATTAATAAATCTCCATCCAAAACTCGAATCAAAAAGTTGAGCATCTCTACCAAAAGCCGATGATGCTTTAGACATCACCCAGGGTCCACGCGTCATATTTTCGACACCGCCGGCAATCATTAATTCTGCATCGCCGGTTTGTATTACACGAGCTGCACTGATAGCCGCACTCAATCCGGAGGCACACAAACGATTTACTGTTTCACCCGGCACCGTTACCGGTAAACCTGCAAGTAATGCGCTCATGCGAGCAACATTTCGATTGTCTTCGCCGGCTTGATTGGCACATCCTAAAATTACATCTCCAATTTGAGCTGCATCAATCGTAGGGTTTCTTTTAAGCAATTCTTTAATAACTGCAGCCGCCATATCATCGGGCCGCACCACCGATAAGGTTCCACCAAAGTTCCCAACTGCCGTTCGTATTCCATCAATTATATATGCTGTTTTCATAGTATTCATTATTCGAAGAAATTATTTTACTTGTTCATTAATTAGCGTAATATTTTAGTTTCATCGTTCACTAAAATCGGCTACTGATCAACTTCCCACACTTTTGAAGTGCGATAAACTGTGCCCTTAAAAAATGCTACTTTTTCATTTTTCTGATTTGAAATTTCAATGTGATAGGTTGCTGTTTTATGGGTGATGGATAATTCTTTTGCCTCACATGTTAATTCATCACCGACTTGCACTGCAACGGCAAATGAAATGGAACACTCAAGTGCTACACTTAATCGACCATAAGCATTTGAAGCAAAAGCCAATGCGCTATCGGCTAATGAAAATGCAATGCCCCCATGTGAAATGCTGAAGCCATTTACCATTTCATCGCGAATGGTCATGCGTAATTTACAATGCCCTTCAGTAATAGAAAGTAATTCAATACCTAGCCAAAGACTAAATTTATCTTCGGCCAACATCTTAGCTACAATAGCTTCCGCTTTAGTTTTTTGCATAAAAAGTTGCGTTTGATTGTGCCATACGTTTTAATAAAACACAAGGTCTGTAGCGATCTTCCTTGTACTCATTGTATAAATTAACCAAGGTTGTGTACACTTTATTTACTCCTATTTCGTCGGCCCATTTCAATAAGCCTTTTGGATAATTCACTCCCTTTGTCATTGCTAAATCAATGTCTTCTTTAGTTGCCAATTGCAAATACAGTGAATCTGCGGCTTCGTTAATCAACATCGCCAAGACTCGTTCAAAAATTTCTTTCCCTAACTTTTCGTCCTTGTTCGGTTCATTGGCAATGGCGCCTTCAGCATATGAATAATATCCTTTACCTGATTTTCGACCAAATAATTTAGCTTCATATAATCGCTTTTGTGTTAAGGATGGTTTAAAACGAGGCTCATAAAAAAACTGCTCCCAAACACTTTCGGTTACTTTGTAATTAATGTCATTCCCAATAAAATCCATCAACTCAAATGGTCCCATTTTAAATCCACCAAACTGTTTTAATGCCCAATCGATGCTCACAAAATCAGCTATTCCTTCTTCGTAAATTCGAATGCTTTCGCCATAATATGAGCGGGCTACACGGTTCACAATAAAACCGGGGGTGTCCTTCGCCACAACGGTAATCTTTCCCCAGCTATCAATTAATTTTTTTGCATCTAATAAAACATTGGGAGAACTACTAATGGCCGGAATTAATTCTACCAACGGCATGAGCACAGCCGGATTAAAAAAGTGGATTCCAATTACACGCGATGCATCTTTGCAAGACGCCGCTATTGAAGCAATAGAAAGGGAGGAAGTATTACTTGCCAAAATACAATCACCTGAAACAATAGCTTCCAGGTCTGAAAAAATCTTTTGCTTTATTTCTAAATTTTCAACGATTGCTTCAATTATTAATCTACAGGAAGCGCATTTTTTGAGCTCGCGAACATATTCAATTCGCGCTGCAATTGCATCAGCCGCTTCACTGCTGATTTTTTGCTTTTCAACACTTTTGGCGAGGAAACTTTCAAGATTCTTTTTTGCTGTCACCAGCATTGCTTCATTGGTATCAACTACTTTAACAAAATGACCGGCAGTAGCTGCAACCTGCGCAATACCTGAACCCATGGCTCCGGCACCAATAACTCCAACTTCAATTTTCATTTTTATTCCCCTTTAAATACTGCTTTTCGCTTTTCTAAAAATGCCGATACTCCTTCTTTGTAATCGAAGGTGGAAGCCGCAATTACTTGCTTTGTAGCCTCTGCGGTTAATTGTTCCATTAAATTATTCGACATCGATTGATTGAGCAATCGCTTGGTTAGACCAATTCCTTTGGTGGGCATCGAAGCAAGCATGGTAGCAGTTGCCATTGCTTCTGCAGCGAGATTCGCATCTTCACATACTTTATAAATCATTCCCATTCGCTCTGCATCAGTTGCTGTAACTTTATCACCCAACATCATTAAGGCAGAGGCTTTTCCAAAACCAACTAAACGAGGTAGAAAAAATGTTCCACCGCTATCGGGAATGAGTCCAATTTTACTAAAAGCCTGTAAAAAGGAAGCTGAACTTGCTGCCATAACAACATCGCAAGCCAATGCAATATTCGCACCTGCTCCGGCAGCAATACCATTTACCGCACAAACAATCGGCTTTTCAATTTCACGAATTTTGCGAATTATGGGATTGTAATGCTCTTCTACAATATTTTTTATACCGGGGCCCGCAGGATCAATGGCTTCACTTAAATCCTGACCGGCACAAAATGCCTTACCTTCGCCGCTTAGGTAAATGCAGCGTATGGTTTTATCATTTGCCGCAGAATCAAGTGCTGCTTGCAATTGCATAGACATTTCACGATTAAAGCTGTTGAATTTTTCAGGGCGATTAAGGGTAATTTTTAGTACCTGCCCTTGTATTTCTGTGAGGATAGATGACATGTTAAAAGATTAAATGAGGATTCAAAGATAAACTTTTGAGCAAGATGGAAGTTATTTTTTAGTTAGCTTCTGAAATAAATGAGGAAGGTTTCAATGGCTCGATATAGCTATGGAATGGAAGTATAGCAGAATAAAATAAAGGTCCAATTTAGCATACTGTACTATTGGGCTGTTTAGTATCTTTGCACAAAATTTATTTACCATGAGCATAACAAAAGAACAAGTTTTAGAGGCGCTTAAAAATGTAGAAGATCCTGATTTAAAAAAGGATTTGGTTACCCTGGGTATGATTACCGACTTGGTGGTAGATGGAAAAAATGTTTCGTTTACGGTAGTGCTTACAACGCCTGCATGTCCAATGAAAGATATGATTCATAAGGCTTGTGTAAATGCTGTGATTCATTTTGTTGATAAGGAAGCCAATGTACAGGTAAAAATGACTGCCAATGTTACCTCACAACATGGTGCGAATAGACCAATGCTTCCAAAAGTTAAGAATATTATTGCCATAGCTTCCGGTAAAGGAGGTGTTGGTAAATCCACCATCTCTTCCAATTTGGCAGTAGCACTGGCTTTACAAGGTGCAAAAGTTGGTTTGGTTGATGCCGATATTTATGGACCTTCTGTGCCGATTATGTTTGATGTACAGCACGAAAAACCATTTATGCGTGATGTAGATGGACAAAGTTTAATGGTACCGGTTGAAAGTTATGGCGTAAAATTATTGAGCATTGGATTTTTTGCCGACACATCGCAAGCAATTGTTTGGCGTGGTCCAATGGCTGCAAAGGCTTTAACGCAGTTATTTAGAGACGCCGACTGGGGTGAATTGGATTATATGCTGATTGACTTACCTCCCGGTACAGGCGATATTCATTTATCGTTAGTACAAGCGGTGCCATTAACAGGAGTGATTATTGTAAGTACTCCACAACAAGTTGCTTTAGCCGATGCACAAAAAGGTGTTGCCATGTTTCAAATGCCTGCTATAAATGTTCCGGTGTTGGGCATAGTTGAAAATATGGCTTACTTTACTCCTGCTGAATTACCCGAAAACAAATACTATATTTTTGGTAAAGACGGCGCAAAACAATTGGCCGAAAAATTAGAAGTTCCACTCTTGGGTGAAATACCGATTGTAAAAAGTATTTGTGATGCAGGTGATGCAGGACGTCCGGCAGTATTGCAGCAAAACACACCACAAGCTTTGGCTTTTTTAGAAATGGCTAGTAATGTTGCACAACAGGTAAGCATCGTAAATGCGCGTAAAAAGTCAGAATCAGTTCCTGCTTAAGGCATTGATTTAAGTAAGATTAATGGCATCGAGATTAAAATTTTCGGGATATTTTGCTTGTATTTTTTCGTAAAAACTACGAATCAATTTTGCATCCTTTTCTTTATCGCCACTCATAAACAATGCCGGTCCGAAACCTGCAGTGCGAGTTTTGTAATCGATATATCCCAGCACTACCGGAACGTTCGCACCTATTGCCATGTGATAAAATCCGGTTTTGCATTTTTTTACTGCCTTGCGAGTTCCCTCCGGTGGAATTGCTAGAATAATTGAGTCTCGACTTTTAATTAATTCAATCATATTTTCTACCAAGTGATGATGTCCTTTTCGTTCAACAGGTATACCGCCGCTTTGAAGAAAAATATTTTTTATAGGCCAAACGAAAAGTTCGCGTTTTGCCAGGTAATTAATTTTAAGTTTAAACAAATGAACCGAAACAATTCCGTAAACAAAATCCCAGTTACTTGTATGGGGAGCGGCCAGCACGATGCACTTTTTTAAATCGCTTGGCAAAGGAGTTCCAATTTTCCAACCCTTTAATCGGTAATACAACTTAAATAAAAACAGCACCATATCGAGTAAGTTTTGTAGATTACGAATGTATTAAAATTTGGCTGTAATGTTTCTGCCATGCGTTAAAACTTAAATTGAAACATGGGCTTCGCAATAAAGTTAAAGGTGCCTACTTCGTCTCTATAACTGAGTCTCCATAAAAAATCAACTCTCGAAAATTTAAAAATATTTTCAATTCCAAACCCAACTTCTAAATAAGGTTTCGTTAAAGTTTCAACATTCGCAGGTCGCTGATACTTGCTATACTTGTTCGCTTCCGACAATTCGCCGGCATAAATTTTTCCCAAAAGTACTTCCCGCCATTTAAGTTTTTTAAGTCCGGGAATTCTATTTAAAAATATTCCTTCGAAGTGATGCTCCCACATTCCGCTACAATAACGGTCGCTCACAAATTCCATATAGTTCATTAAATTAAATGCAGTTTCATCGTTAAATAAACTTGGATTGGCAATTGGAGTTTCGAGGAATTGAAACGGTATTGTACCGAATAACATTCCACCTTCGATTCGCAATACACTGTATCCCCATTTTTTTATTCGCAACCTAGATTCGATTCGAAGTTTCAGTTTATCCGAATTGAATTCTCCTCCTAAAAAATTACGCATAGCCCTTTCATAAAAAAAACTTACTACCGGGTATTGAGGCAAAGCAGAGGCCCTGATGCCATCTCCAAAATTTGCTGATAAATTTCGTTCTCCATGTGCATAGCGAAATGCAACTTGAAAACCTGCTTGAGTATACTCCGGTTTGCGGTAAAAAATATTCTCGGCCAATTGCAACAAATAATCGGGTTCACCAAATGGTTCTCGTACCGCTTGAAAAATTGTGGCCCTGCTGGTAAATCCGGAAATCCATTGTCGTTCCAAATAAAATTCTCTTTCTGAAACCAATCCTCGGTGTGTAAATTTTCCAAGATTGGTAAATGAGTTTAAAATGTGGTCTAATGGAAAAATGGTTGCACTTCGCCCCGGTTGAAAAACATCTTTTCTGATTTTGCCGCCAAAACGGGTTTCTTTGCTGCGTTTTCGCGTAAGAATATAAGCAGATTCAGCCAGATACTTAAACTCATTATCCTGTGTTCCATAAGCTAAATAGCTCTTTATATTTAAACGTTTGTTAAGCAGTTGCTGTGCACGAAAACCCAACTTTACACGAGATCGCTCAACTGAATTGTAACTGTAAAACGAATAAAAGTCACCTATTTCAAATTGTTTCACAGGAATCCAACCGGAGGTAATACTTTTTACACCATTTTTAAGTAATCGATACTTTGGTTGCTGTTCCAACGTATCCATCATTTTCACAATCGATTTTTCCTGTTTGTTTAAGGAATCACTTCTAACTTTTGCCCAATAATTTTCGTTGCGCTGCGATACACTGTCTTCAAAACTAATGCGGTCGAGCTGTTTGTAAAATTCATTCGGCAATAGAGCGTTAAACTTGTAATTTTTGAATTCAGAAGTTTTTCTTCCAAAAAAGCCCGTCATTTCACTTGAATTTTCAAGTACCGTAAAATCGCCGATAACCTGACTCTTGCTCAGAACATTATAACGATTAGCGTAAAGCATATAATTTTGGCGAATCCAATAGTTACGCACAAAATTTACATTTGCCGAAATGCTGAATGAAAAATCTATCTGTTTTAAAGCAAAAGAATTTTTTTGAATATACATTTCTCCGGTAAAAGCAACCGCTTCTTTATGTTTGGGCTTAAATTGCAAGTAGTAACACGAGTCTCCTTCAAATAGTAAACTATCAATTAAATAATAGCGATAGTCGGCAGTGTAATTATTGTGCAAAGGACTTGGAAAATTTTTGTCGAGTACCACCACATATTCTTTGTAAATATCGGGAGCAATATACATGTCCTCGGCAAACTTCATGATCTTGGGACCTTTTAAACCTACTGAACGGCGTGCCTTTACCAACTCTCGCATTGCCGGGGGCTGTTTACGATAGTATATTTCCGAATTCGATTCGGTTAGTAAAATTGGAAGGTAATTGACGCCATCATCTGTAGTATCGGCATTATTAAAAATAAAGTTGAAGGAGCGTAAAAAAACATTTTGCTTCGTTTTTTCAGTAAAATTATTCATATCAAATTCTACTTTATGATAGCATTCGTATTGATAAGAATCGGCAGTTTCAATATAGTTACTTTGCTTCGCTTCAATTACTTTTCGAAGAATGCGGAATGCAGGGTTTTCACCTGGACGTACAATTGCTTCTTTTAAATTTACAAGAGAAGGGTTTAATTCAATGGTAAAATATTGATCCGACATTGGCAGTATAGCTTCTTTCTGCAAGGTGTATCCCATTGCCGAAATCAATAAGGTATCTCGCTTTCGACCTTCACTAATTTGAAATTGAAAGCGTCCGATGCTGTCGGCAGAAAATCCACTTTTTGTGCCTTGCAGTATACCATTGGCAAAAGGTATTGGTTCTCCGCTTATTGCATCCAACACAACACCACGAATACGGATAGATTGTGTAAAAGCATTTGCTGTGCAAAACAATAAAATACAAAAAAGTAAATAGACATTGATTCGAGTCACGGCTTAAAAATAAGGATAGGATTTGAAAGTAAAACCAAAGTCATTTGTAAAGCTTGTATTTTAAAGTAGCTTTGAAAAAATTTACTTGTGCAGTTTAGTATCAAAAATTATTTTTCGTTTACCTCACATGCTGCGTTCGGCTCAGGGTTGCGCGCATGGATACGTTTACTTAAAGAAAATAATTTTGCCATTCATCCATTATTTATACCCAAAGCAATTTTTATTAGTGTTGCTATTTTTTTGGGGCTACCTTTCAGATGGTACGAACGAAAGAAATTACGCAAGTTACTCTCGCATCAAGCTATTAAAGCACCCGTTTTTATTATTGGACATCCCCGAAGCGGAACTACCTTTTTGCATTATTTAATGAGCAAAGACAAACAATTTGGGTTTTGCAGTACCATACAAGCGATGCTACCACATGTTTTTTTA
>DGQS01000015.1 GCA_002389785.1 Bacteroidetes bacterium UBA4408 | reverse complement strand
GATTTTTGCAGCAGTTGTTGAAGTATCCAATTCATTGTCGAGCATCCATTCGTAACTTGGCATAATAGATTGCTGGGCCATAGAACGAGGATCGAGCATGTGATTATAATGCCATGAATCGGGATACTTTCCTCCAAGTCGAGCTAAGTCAGGACCCGTGCGTTTTGAGCCCCATTGGAAGGGATGATCGTATACAAATTCACCGGCTTTAGAATATTCGCCATAGCGGGCGGTTTCAGATCTGAACGGACGCACCATTTGTGAGTGACAGGTGTAGCATCCTTCCTTAATATAGATGTCTCTACCTTGTAATTCTAATGGAGTGTATGGTTTTACACTTTCAATTGTTGGAATATTGGATTGAACCAAAAAGGTTGGAACCATTTCAATTACTCCTCCAACAACCACCACTACCAAACTTATGATGAGCATTTGAATAGGTTTACGCTCAATTACTCGATGCCAGTGTTCACTGCTGTGTTTTGAATGTACTTTCTCAAGTGCCGGAGCTTCTGCTGCTTCATCTGCCACAAAGGATCCAGCCTTAATTGTTTTGATGAGGTTATAGGTCATAATTACCGCACCGATTAGGTATAAAGTACCACCGATTGAACGCATCAGATAAAACGGTTTCATGTAAGTTACCGTTTCTAAAAATTGGTACTGCAATTGACCTTCAGGGGTAAATTGTTTCCACATTTTACTTTGTTCGAAACCTGCCCAGTACATTGGAACAGCATAAAAAACTATTCCAAGTGTCCCAATCCAAAAATGCCAGTTTGCTAATTTTTTCGAAAATAAATCGGTATGAAACATTTTAGGAATTAACCAATACAATACACCAAAGGTTAAAAAGCCATTCCAACCTAAAGCTCCAACATGCACGTGTGCAACAATCCAATCGGTAAAGTGAGCAATTGCGTTTACACTTTTTAGTGAAAGCATGGGACCTTCAAATGTAGCCATACCATAAGCAGTTACGGCAACTACCATGAACTTAAGGACTACATCTTCTCTAACTTTATCCCAAGCTCCACGCAAGGTTAGCAATCCATTAATCATACCTCCCCAAGAAGGAGCAATAAGCATTACCGAAAATACCACTCCGAGTGATTGCGCCCAATCGGGTAAGGCTGTGTATAAAAGGTGATGCGGTCCTGCCCAGATGTATAAAAAGATAAGTGCCCAGAAATGTATGATGGAAAGTCGGTACGAATACACCGGACGTTGTGTCACTTTAGGAATAAAATAATACATTAAACCTAAGTAAGGTGTAGTTAAGAAAAATGCCACAGCATTGTGTCCGTACCACCATTGTACCAAAGCATCCTGCACTCCTGCGTACCAACTGTAGCTTTTTAAGAAAGATACCGGTAACTCAATTGAATTAACAATGTGCAACATGGCTACCGTAACAAAGGTGGCGATGTAAAACCAAATCGCAACATATAAATGACGTTCGCGACGTTTTATTATTGTACCAAACATGTTCCATCCGAATACCACCCAAATAAGAGCAATGGCAATATCAATAGGCCATTCAAGTTCGGCATATTCCTTTCCGGTAGTAATACCAAAAGGCAATGTTAATGCTGCTGAAACAATTATTAATTGCCATCCCCAGAAATGTATTTTACTGAGTGCATCACTGAACATGCGCGCTTTACAAAGGCGTTGAAGTGAATAATACACTCCCATAAAAATTCCATTTCCAACAAAAGCAAAAATTACCGCATTGGTATGTAATGGACGAAGTCTGCCAAAAGAAGTATAGGGCAGCCCTAAATTTAAATCCGGAAATGCTAAGGCAAAGGCCACCCAAAGCCCTGCCAACATACCTACCAATGCCCAAAGAATGGTTGCGTAGGCAAACATTTTTACAATCTTATTGTCGTAGGAAAACTTTTCTATTTGCATAATCTATACTTGTTTTACTTTTTTTATTGTTTTTGAACTACTACTTTGTTTTATTTTTAATCCACTCGCTGCTTTTGTTTCTTCGTCAAATAACATGCGCACTGAAGGAGTATAATCATCATCAAATTGGCCATTTTTTACCGACCAGATAAAGCCGAAAAGAAAGCCTAGCGCCACAATTAAACTTGCACCAATTAAAAGAACCAATACACTCATTGCTTAAATTTGATTTCAAAAGTAAATTCCACTACAGCTCTAATAAATGATGCACATCAAGGTTGCTTATGATTAAAATCATACTCTAAAAATGTTCAGGATAAGCCTCGAATCTTGGCAAATAGTGCGCTTAATCCAACTGTAAAAATCAATATGCTGATTGAACTTGCCGGCATTAAAATAGCGGCTATCAGTGGCGACAAATTGCCTTGCGCGGCAAAGCTTATTCCAACAAAATTGTAAAGAATAGAAAGCACAAAACTTCCTACTATTATACTTTTACCTTCTTTAGCATAGCTGATGAGATTTGCCAACTTACTAAATTCGGCACCGTTCAAAACCGCATCACAAGCCGGAGAAAAATTATTAGAGTTGTCGTTTACAGCAATACCTGCATTGCTAATACGCAAGGCGCCTGCATCATTTAATCCATCGCCAATCATGATTACTTTTTTACCTTTTTTTTGAAGTAGTGCGATGTAGTTTAATTTATCTTGTGGAGTTTGGTAAAACAAAATTTCAGCATCATTTCCCAGCAAGTTCTGGAGGTATTTTTTTTCAGCATCATTATCACCTGAAAGCAATGCGATACTGTATTTTTTACGAAGGTTAGCTATCAAACCTGAAAGACCTTCTCTGTATTTATTTTTCAGAACAAAGCAGCCCAACTTTTTTCCGTCTACTTGAATGTATACTTTACTTGCAGTATCGTCGGATTTGTAGTGCCCATGAATAAAAATATAAGAGCCCATTTTTACTTCACTACCAGCTACAAATGCTTGAATTCCGAGTCCGGTACTTTCTGAAAAATGGGTACACGTTAACAAAGGGAATTGTGACAATTCATTAAAAACTGCCTTACTTAAGGGATGGGTTGATTGAGCGGCTAAGGATCGAATTATTTGTTTCTGAAAGTTTGATAATTCTATGCCTTCGTATTGTAATTTACTACTTTCACTTTTAGTTATAGTTCCGGTTTTATCGAAAACAATTGTATTTGCATTTGCAAGAGCTTCGATTACTGTGGCATTTTTGATGTAAAACTTGTTTTTATTGAAAATGCGAATAATGTTTCCATTGGTAAATGTGGCCGATAACAAAAGTGAACAAGGGCAGGCAACAATAAGGATAGCTGTAAGTGAATTTATTATTTTGGAAGGATCATAGATCCACCAATAAATTGAAACTAGTGCGGCAATTGAAAATAAAATAAGTGTAAAGCTTTTGCTTAATTGGTGAATAAAAGATTGCTGCTTTTCGTTATCGTTATGAAATGCTTCATTGTTCCACAATTGAGTAAGATAACTTTGCGAAACTTCTTTTACGACCTCCATTTCTATCGCAGTTCCCATTTGCTTTCCGCCAGCATAAATAATCTCACCTATACCTTTTGGTACAGGAAGCGACTCTCCGGTAACGAAACTGTAATCGATACTGGCTTTTCCATAAAATAAGATGGAATCGGCCGGAATAAGTTCGTTGTGACGAATCACCAATCGATCACCAACTTTAAGTTTTGATACCGGGATGCTTTCTTCTTTATCTCCGTTTTTAACGGCAACGGCTATCGGAAAATAGGATTTATAATCTCTGTCGAAAGCAATTGAACTTTGCACTCTGTCTTGAAAAATTCGCCCAGCCAACATAAAAAACACTATGCCCGACATGGAATCGAGATAACCGCTTCCTGTGCCGTTTAATATTTCAATTACACTGCGAATGAATGTGATAACAATGGCTAGTACAATGGGAGCGTCAATATTTAAAAACCGGTGTTTAAGTCCCTTCCAGGCACTGATATAAAATTCTGAGGCACTGTAAAAAAACACCGGAAGGGAGAGTCCAAGAATGAGGTAGGAAAATAAATCACGAAAGCCTCTTTCATCATAAATTCCCGATGAAAAATATTCAGGAAAACTCAACATCATGATATTCCCGAAGCAAAAGCCGGCAATGCCTAATTTAAAGATTCGGGAACGGTTCGTGTATTTAACTTCCTTCTCATTTAAATCGCTTAAATTGATGTGAGGCTCATATCCAATCGCTGTAAGCAATTCGGCTACTTCTTTTAAAGAACATTCTTTTGAATTAAAGTCAATGCTTATTTCTCGTTTGGGAAAATCAACAATAGCGCTTTTGATTCCTGCATTTATTTTGTGTAAATTTTCGAGTAGCCAAATGCAGGAACTGCAATGCATTTGGGGCAAATAAAAAAGTACACGCGTGTTTGTACCGTCGGTAAATTGAATTAATATAGCTTGTACCTGGGCATCGTCTAGAAAGGAAAATTTATTCTTTCGAACTTCATCTTTTTGTGTAATACCAGGGTTTTCAGAAATAGTGTAATAGGTGCAGAGATTATTTTGATTTAAAATATCGTACACCATTTTGCATCCTGAACAACAAAAATATTTTTCGCTTTCCCGAATTGTTGAATTGTTGCAGCTTTCACCGCAATGATAACAGGTATGATCAACTTTATAAGTTACTTTTTCCATACAAAATAAAGGCACCCGTTTCAAGCGAACCTAACCACCCCATTCATCTTGAAACAAAGTGCCTTTTTACTTTTATTAGATTAATTTTCGTCCTTTGTCTTTAGAGGTTCTAATACCAAAAAAGGCGTAAATAGGACACCAATTAATTACTGCTGTGATTGGAAAAATAAATCCCACTAATCCCCACCAACTTTCGTATTCAACACCCATTAGCACAATTGCTAAACCAATAAAAATTCGAACAATTTTGTCGGTATTTCCTAAATTCTCGATCATTGTAATGAAGTTTAATTATTAATACAGCACAAAAATACCTTCGACGATTTTTAAAGAATATGATAGCGGTCAAGGATATTGCTGATAATAATCATATCTGTAAAAACTCCACGAACATCAACAAGACCCTAGGTAAAATCAACAATTGGTTGATTAGCAAGCTAGCGTCAAGTAATTGGAATATTAATACCTTCGCAAAAAAAAGTTAGGAGCTATGATGAGTAATAACGATATTCTTAAAAAGCTAAGGATTGCTTTGCAGTTGCGGGATGACGATATTATTGAAATATTAAGGCATGCTGATTTTAAAGTCACCAAAACCGAACTCAGTGCATTTTTTAGGAATGAAGATCATCCGAATTACAAACCCTTAGGAGATCAAATATTACGTAAATTTTTGAATGGATTGATCCTCTTCAAAAGAGGTCCAAAATTACCGCCTGTTAACAAAAGCTAACCATCCAATAGCGTATATTTTTTGAGCTTTAAAGTTGAATTTGCAGGCCATCATAGGCTTGAAAAACACCATCAGGTAGTTCCTTTTCGATGTTGCTATGTTTGCCTAATTGATGGCTAATATGGGTAAGATAGGCTTTTTCAGGTTTCAATTCGGCGATTAAATCAAGTGCTTCCTGAAGTGTAAAGTGCGATACGTGTGTTTGTCGTCTTAGTGCATTGATGACTAAAATCTTGCAGCCCATTATTTTTTGTTTTTCTTGTTGTGAGATAGCGTTCGCATCGGTAATGTAAACAAAATCTCCAAATCGAAATGCAAACACACTTAGTTTGTAATGCAGCACTTCAATTGGAATTACCGGTATACCTTGTATTTCGAAGGGTTTATTTTGAATGGTATGCAATTCAATTTCGGGTATTCCGGGATATTTAGTATCCGAAAATATGTAGGCAAACTCGCGACGAATAGCATCCTGCACACGGTCGCTGGCATACACATCAATTTTTCGTTTTAGTATAAAATTAAAAGCCCGTATATCGTCCAAGCCGGCAATATGGTCCTTGTGCTCGTGGGTAAATAATACAGCGTCCAACCGTTTTACTTTTTCGCGTAACATTTGTTGTCGAAAGTCGGGGCCAGTATCTACAACAATGGCAATGTCATTACATTCTACCAAAATGGAAGTACGCAGACGTTTATCACGGGAATCTGCTGAAGTGCAAACTTCGCAAGTACAAGCAATAAGCGGCACACCTTGAGAGGTTCCGGTTCCTAAAAATGTTATTTTCACAGGTAGCAGGATTTCAAAGCAAAGAAAGCAAAATATTTATACATGGACAGTGCCGGTTTAAGTGTCTCTTAAATTCAACATTGTTAGCACTTACAGCGCATCACCAAGTAGTATTTTAAGTGGCTTTGCCTTTAAAAAATTTTGAACCGAACAAATGAAGGATTTATTTGTTAAAAAGGTTGAAAAGCCTTAGTTTTGCACCCTTTTGATAAAAGCTGAAAGAAATATTGATTCTATAGAAAACAGGAACAACTGTACCGAATGATACAACTAGGGGAAAAAGATTTAACCATTAATGAAGTGATTGAAATATTGCATGGAAATGAACCCATTGCTATTTCGAAAGTTGCACTTAACAAGGTAAAAGAGAGTTTTAAATTTTTGAAGGATTTTTCCAAGGGGAAAGTTATTTACGGTATTAATACGGGCTTTGGTCCAATGGTACAGTACAAAGTAAGTGAAAAAGACCAGCAGGAATTACAGTATAATTTAATTCGAAGCCACAGTGCCGGAGCCGGAAAACCGCTTTCGAACATGCAAGTAAAAGCAACCATGCTTGCGCGATTAAATACCTTGTCGAAAGGCTTTTCGGGAATTCATGAAGAAGTGATTATATTGCTGAAAGAGTTGATAAATCGAAACATTTATCCCTTAATTTTTGAACATGGAGGTGTTGGGGCAAGTGGCGATTTAGTGCAATTGGCGCATTTGGCCTTAGTTTTAATTGGCGAAGGCGAAGTTCATTACAAAGGTAAATGGGTAGCTACCGCAATAGCATTTAAAGCCGAGAAGTTAAAACCAATCACTATTCATACCCGTGAAGGTTTAGCTCTCATAAATGGTACCTCTGCAATGACCGGCATCGGAATGATTAATGCCATTGATGCTCAAAATTTACTGCGTTGGTCCATTATGGCATCGAGCATGATCAGTGAAATAGTTGAAACATTTGACGATCATTTTTCGCACGAATTAAATCATGTAAAACTGCACAATGGTCAAAACTCGATAGCTGCCGCCATGCGTGCAATTTTAACAGACAGCAAGCTCATCAAAAAGCGTCCGGAGCATTTATATCATAAAAAAATTGAAGCTGAATATTTACACGAAAAAGTGCAGGAATATTACAGTTTAAGATGTGTACCACAAATTTTAGGTCCGGTACTCGATACTATTCAGCGTACAAAGCAAATACTAGCTTCCGAAATTAATTCAGTTAACGATAATCCAATTATAGACAAGGAAAACAACAATGTATTTCACGGTGGAAATTTCCATGGAGATTATGTTTCACTTGAAATGGATAAATTAAAAATTGTGGTTACCAAGCTATCGATGTTGTGTGAGCGGCAATTGAATTTTTTATTGAATGACAAGTTAAATCAAAAGCTGCCTCCCTTTGTAAATTTAGGCAAACTGGGACTAAACTTGGGGATGCAAGGAGCACAATTTACGGCTACCAGTACGGTTGCCGAGAATCAAACCTTGATGCTTCCGATGTATGTGCACAGTATTCCAAACAATAACGACAATCAGGACATTGTAAGTATGGGAACCAATTCAGCCTTGCTTACACAGCGTGTGATCGAGAATGCTTTTCAGGTTATAGCCATCGAATACATTACAATTTTACAAGCTATTGATTACTTAAAATTTGAATCTAAATTAAGTTCAAAATCGCGCAAGCTTTATAAATCCTTGAGAACACTGGTTCCAAAGTTTACCAAAGATGCGATTAAATATAAGGAAATTGAATTGGTTAAAAACTATTTGCAAGCGAATACCTTACCATTATTAAACTAAATTAACGATGAAATATGCACTGGTTACCGGAGGTTCAAGAGGCATTGGAAGGGCAATATGTCTTTCGCTAGCTGAAAGTGGATATAACCTTCTTATAAATTACAAATCAAACGTAGCAGAAGCAGAAAAAACATTGGCTTTAGTGCGCGAAAAAGGAAGTGATGGTGAAATCATAAAATTTGATGTTGGAAATGGTGCCGAAATTGAAAAAGTATTGGGCGACTGGATTGAAGCGAATGCGGATAAACCAATTGAAGTATTAGTAAACAATGCAGGTATACGCCAAGATGTTTTGTTAATGTGGATGAAAGCTGAAGAATGGCACAATGTATTGAACCCCACTTTGGATGGATTTTTTTATGTAACACGCTTAATTATTAAAAGCATGTTGATGAAAAAGTATGGTCGCATCATTAATGTTGTTTCCTTATCGGGAATTAAAGGCATGCCTGGTCAAACGAATTATTCGGCTGCAAAAGCAGGTTTAATTGGAGCTACCAAAGCATTGGCACAAGAAGTAGGGCGGCGAAACATAACTGTAAATGCAGTAGCTCCCGGTTTTATCAAAACCGACATGACTACCGATTTAAATGAGAAAGATTTTAAGGCTTTAATACCGATGAATCGTTTTGGAGAAGTAGAAGAGGTTGCAGAAGTGGTAAATTTCTTAGCATCAGCAAAGGCATCCTACATCACCGGTGAGGTTATTTCAATAAACGGAGGTTTGTATACCTAAAAGATTTTGTTTTATTTTAACTTTCGAAAGTACATTGCATAAATGATAAACAGAGTAGTAATAACCGGATTAGGAGTGTATTCCACGATAGGTAAAAATCTGGAAGAAGTAAGAAACTCGTTGTATGCCGGAAAATCGGGTATTGGCTTTGACCAAGAACGTAAAGAATTTGGGTTTCGTTCGGGTCTTACCGGTGTAATTGAAAAACCCATATTGAAAGGGCAACTCGATCGCAGATTACGTGTTGGCTTGCCCGAACAAGGTGAATATGCTTTTTTAGCCACCCAAGAAGCATTAGCAAATGCCCGCATTGACATGGACTTTTTGGAAGCCAATGACGTAGGTATTTTATATGGTAACGATAGTTCGGCTAAGCCGGTAATTGAAGCTACAGATACATTGCGTGCGAAACGCGATACAATGCTACTGGGTTCAGGGTCGGTTTTTCAAAGTATGAATTCTACGGTTACGATGAATTTATCGACTATTTTTAAATTGAAAGGAATTAATTTTACCATTAGTGGTGCATGTGCAAGTGGCTCACACTCCATAGGAATGGGTTATTTTTTAATTAAGCACGGTTTGCAACAACAGGTAATTTGTGGGGGTGCTCAAGAATTAAACATGTACTCCATGGGGAGTTTTGATGCTTTGAGTGCATTTTCAACTAAAGAGAGCAATCCAATTACTGCTTCAAAACCATTTGATAAAAACCGCGATGGACTTGTTCCCAGTGGTGGTGCAGCTACAGTTATTTTAGAAAGTTACGAATCGGCTATTAAACGTGGAGCCCCAATTTTAGCCGAATTGGTGGGCTATGGATTTTCGTCAAATGGAAGTCATATTTCACAACCCAGTGTAGACGGCTTAGTAAAATCAATGGAAATGGCAATGCGGGATGCCGGATTGACAAATGCTGAAATTGATTACATTAATGCTCATGCAACCAGCACACCGGTTGGAGACGGTTTTGAAGCTCGTGCCATTGATAAATTATTCAGTGATGTAAAAACTCCTGTAAGCAGCACTAAATCAATGACCGGACATGAATGTTGGATGGCCGGAGCGAGTGAAATTGTTTATTCGATGCTGATGCTGCAAAATTCTTTTATTGCACCAAATATAAATTTCGAATCTCCGGATGATGATTCAGCTAAGCTAAATTTAGCTACAAAAACGATAGATAAAAATATTGATGTATTTTTGTCGAATTCTTTTGGGTTTGGAGGTACCAACTCATCGCTAATTGTAAGAAAAATTAAAAAATAAATACCGCAAAAATGACTGAGGCAGAATTAATAGAAAAAGTAAATGACCTGTTAGTAGAAGAGTTTGAAGTAGACCGTGCTGCAATATCGCCGGATGCAGTTTTGAAAGACACACTTGGCTTAGACAGTTTAGACTATGTTGATTTAGTGGTAGTTATAGAAAGCAATTTTGGATTTAAAGTAAAACCCGAAGATTTCATGGGTATTGTAACCTTTCAAGACTTTTATTCCTATGCTTTAAAACGCGTTACCGAAAAGGTATAGCTTGTATTCCAGGTAAGTGCAGTAACAGCAGTGGACTGTTAATTACCGTAACCCTTTCAACAACTCAGTAAATTCTGATGAAAAAATTGTGGAGTGGCAAAACGCGCGGCGGGGTACTCGGGCATAAAATTTTCGTATTCATTATTAAGCGTTTTCGGTTAAGGGTTGCCTTTTTTGTGCTACACTTTGTGGCTGCATATTTCGTTTTCTTTTCTCCAACTTCCACCAGAGCGATCTATCAGTTTTTTAGAAAAGTACTGCACTATTCCCGCATCAAATCTTTTTTTAAAATTTTTAAAAATTACTATTTGTTTGGTCAAACTTTGATTGATAAGGTAGCGATGATGGCCGGTATTGTCAAACAATATACGTTTGATTTTGATGGAGAAGAGCATTTACGAGCGATGGTTGAAAATAAAACCGGAGGCATGCTCATAAGTGCTCACATAGGAAATTGGGAAATTGCAGGCCACATGCTTCAACGTTTGAATTGCAAAGTAAACGTAGTAATGTATGAAGCGGAACATGAAAATCTTAAAAAATACATGAGTAGTGTAACCGGTAAAAAGTATGTGAATGTAATTGTAATGCGTGCTGACATGTCGCATATTTTTGAAATAAGTGAAGCGCTAAAAAACAAGGAACTAATTTGCATACATGGCGATCGTTTTGTTCCCGGTGCAAAGGTTATTCCTACTGATTTTTTTGGAAGAAAAGCATTTTTCCCTTCTGGCCCATTTTATATGGCATCGAAGTTTGATGTACCCTATGCTTTTGTATATGCTATGAAAGAGCGAAGTACGCATTATCATTTATATTCAACACCACAAAAAAAATGCGAAAATGGGGTGAATACCATGGTGGCGGAATATGCTGCCGAGCTTGAAAAAATGGTCCTAAAATATCCTGAACAGTGGTTTAATTATTATGATTTTTGGACTCCTGTTGAAAAAAAGTAAATTTACTCTTAAGACTCACACAAGATGCTGGTAAGTAAAGAAAAATTAACAGAGTATATTCCTCAACGAGCTCCCATGATTATGGTAGACAATTTACTTAGCAGTAATGAAGAAACTTTGAGTGCCAGGAGCAGTTTTTTTATTGAAGAAACCAATATATTTTGTGAGGACGGTGTTTTTAAGGAACCTGGTTTAGTAGAAAACATAGCGCAATCGTGTGCACTTAGAGCGGGATACACATTTCACTCCAAAAACGAAAAAGTACCGCTGGGTTTTATTGGTGCGGTTAAGAATTTACAAATTCATTTTTTTCCAAAGGTTGCATCGATAATTGAAACAGAAATACAAGTTGTAAATGAAATATTTGATGTAACACTCGTAGTTGGAAAAGTGTATTCGGAAGGGAAAATTGCTGCAGAATGTGAGATGAAAATATTTTTGAAAAAAGAAGCATAATGTTGGAGAAAGCGCTGGTTGCAGAAACAGAAATTGCCATTCGGTTTAATGAAGTAGATGCTTTGGGAATCGTATGGCATGGCAATTACATAAAATATTTTGAAGACGGACGTGAGGCTTTCGGTGAAAAATTCAACCTAAATTTTCAAAAGATTTACCTTAACGATGGCTTCGTTACACCCATTGTGAATGTGGATTGCAGTTACAAGCAATCGCTAAAGTATGGTGATAGAGCGATTATTCAAACACGCTTAATTCCTACCCGTGCCAGCAAAATAGTTTTTGAATACAGTATTTTCAGAGCGTTGGACCGACAACTTATGTGCACCGGTAAAACCACACAGGTGTTTGTTTCTCGTGAAGGAGAATTATTTTATACAGTGCCGGAATTTTACGCTAATTGGAAACAAAAAATGGGATTATAATTTGAGCATGAAAAAAAAGTTTGTTGCAGCTCATTCAATTGTTTCACCACTTGGGTTTACAAGCCTCGATAATTTTAATCAGCTAAAAGCAAGTACATCCGGTATTCGTTACCTTACGAATAGTGATTACTCTCCCCTTCCCTATTGGGCTTCGCAATTAAACAAGCAAGAGGTAGCTTCACAAATTGGAGCGGCTTCTGAATCCTATACTTATTTTGAACAATTGTGTATCCTATCTATATTAATAGCAATAGAACCTACACAGGTTGATTTTAGCAGTGATGAAACTTTGCTTATTTTATCAACTACCAAAGGAAATATAGAACTTTTAACGCAAAATAAATTCGACTCATCGCGTGTTTATTTGCATCAAAGTGCGAAGGCATTGCAACAATTTTTTAATGCAAAAAATACTCCAATTGTTATTTCTAATGCTTGTGTATCGGGTGTATTGGCGCTGAATGTAGCTGCAAGCTTACTTGATTCAAAAAGGTACTCTACCATTGTTGTATGTGGAGCAGATACTGTTTGTGAATTTACTATATCCGGCTTTGAGGCATTTAAAGCTTTGAGTGATGGGCCTTGCTCACCGTTCGATAAAAACAGAAATGGAACCAGTTTAGGAGAAGGCGCTGGATGTATTGTTTTGAGCAATAAAAAAGAAACTGAATTTGAATTGTTGCCCGGAGCCAGCAGTAATGATGCAAACCATATTTCAGGACCTTCACGTGATGGAGAAGGTCTTTTTATAGCGATTGAAAAAAGCTTGAAAGCAAACCAATCTCCTAGCATTGATTTTATTTCGGCACATGGTACCGGTACTATTTTTAATGATGAAATGGAATCAAAAGCTTTTAACCGCGCCGGATTACAACAGGTTGCCACCAATAGTTTAAAAGGATATTATGGCCATACATTTGGAGCAGCCGGAATTATTGAATCGGTTATTACCCTTGAAAGCATGCGACATAATTTGCTTATTGCATCCAAAGGGTTTGTTGAAAAAAGCGATAATATTCAGTTATCCATCATAACAGAATCCTGTTCCCATAAAATTAATACGGCGTTAAAAACTGCTTCCGGTTTTGGCGGGTGCAATGCAACTTTGCTTTTTCAGAAAACGGCATAAAAAAACGGGACAACTTACAATCAGTTATCCCGTTTTTCTTGGATTCGTGGTTTACAAACTCCAGTAAGGTATATTCTTTATTTTATTTCGATATATACCTTTAATGTCCACTAATACGCCTCCGTCAGACAAAATCGATTTGAAATAATTTTCATCAAAACCGAGGTAATCTTTATGATTCACGGCTACCACAACAGCGTCGTATCCTTTTCCGATTTTTTCTTCCAAACCAAAACCATATTCGTGTTGCAAATCTTTAGAAGCTGCGTAAGGGTCAACCACCTCAACGGTTACACCAAATGATTTAAATTCTTTGATTACATCGGCAACTTTCGAATTACGGATATCGCTTACATTTTCTTTAAATGTAGCACCCATAACCAATACCACCGATTTAGTTAAATCCTTGCGTGCTGCAATAATTTTCTTTACAGTTGATTTTGCGATGTATGCTCCCATTGAATCGTTAACATATCTACCGCTATTAATAATACGGGCATGGTATCCAAGGGCTTCTGCTTTGTGTGTCAAATAATATGGATCAACACCAATGCAATGTCCACCCACCAATCCCGGAGAGAATTTCAAGAAATTCCATTTAGTACCCGCAGCTTCTAACACTTCATAGGTATTAATTCCCATTCGGCTAAAAATAATTGATAATTCATTCATGAAGGCAATGTTTAAATCGCGTTGTGAATTTTCAATAATTTTTGCTGCTTCGGCAACTTTCATGCTTGATGCACGGTGCACTCCCGGTTCAATTATACTTTCGTAAACTTTTGCCACTTGGTCAAGGGCTTCGTCATCGCAACCTGAAACAACTTTTAAAATTTTAGTAATGGTATGTTCTTTATCGCCCGGATTAATACGCTCAGGAGAATATCCAACTTTGAAATCGGATTTAAATTTTAAACCTGAAAGTTGTTCCAATACCGGTATACAATCTTCTTCGGTACATCCCGGATATACGGTTGATTCATATACTACATAATCGCCTTTTTTAAGCACTTTACCTACAGTAGTGGAAGCGCCAATCAATGGTTTTAAGTCGGGTAAATTTGCATCATCAATTGGAGTTGGAACGGCAACAATAAAAAAGTTTGCCTCTTTTAAAACGTCCAATGAAGCAGTGAATTGAATATCGCAGCCATCAAATGCTTCGCTGGGTAATTCTTCACTAGGGTCAATTTTATTTTGCATCATTTTTACTCTTTCTTCATTGATGTCGAAACCAATTACTTTGAATTTTTTGGCAAATGCTAACGCTATAGGTAACCCTACATAGCCTAATCCAATAAGAGCAAGTTTTGCTTCCTTTTTAACTAATTTTTCGTGTATCATACTGTGTTTTAGAATTGAGATATTATTGTGTTTGTTCTTTTTAACCGAGGTACTTAAACTGAATTTTTCTGAAGAGGTTTCAAATTTATCAAAATTAATTTCGTAGCGCGTAAATTCGTTCTATAATATCCACCACTTTCAAGCCTTCTAAAGCATTGGTTGTAATGGTGGTACGACCTTTCAAAGTATCAACCACGTTTTCTATAATAAAATGATGGTTGGCAGCTGATCCTTTATAACTTCCATAATCATTGGCCGGACTTGCCGGAGGAAGTTCAGGCATGGTATAGTCCTTAATGTGACAATATTCTACTTCGTTCATGTATTGTCCACCAATTTTCACGCTACCATTTTTTCCAATAATGGTCATGCTACTTTCAAGGTTGGTATCCCAAATGGCGGTACTGTAATTGATGCATCCCATTCCCCCATTCACAAAATTAAAATTCACCAAACCTGAATCTTCAAACTCAGTTGAATGTTTGTGGGTAAAATCGTTGAACTTTGCTTGTATATCTTTAATATCTCCAAACAACCAATACATGATATCAATAAAGTGAGAGAACTGCGTAAATAAGGTCCCTCCGTCGAGCTCATTGTTTCCTTTCCAGTTTCCGGGTTTATAATAACGATCGTCGCGATTCCAGTAGCAGTTTAACTGCACCAAAAAGACATCTCCAATAACTTTATTTTCAATCACATCTTTAATCCAGACCGATGGAGGAGAATAGCGATTTTGCATCACACAAAACAAATTTTTGTGCATTTGAAGCGCTTTGTAAATGAGTGCTTCACAATCGGCCTTGTGCAATGCCATTGGTTTTTCGCACACCACATGCATTTTATTTTCGAGTGCCAGCAAAGAGTGCTTTGCATGCAACCCGTTGGGAGTGCAAACGCTAACAACATCTATTTCGTGACCTGCGGCCAAGAGATCTTCAATGGAGCTATAAAATGGAACTTCCAAATTTGTTAATCCTAAATTCTCTTTGGGTGCAGTATCGCAAACAGCAATTAACTGCGCTTCACTGTTTCGGCGTACCATTTCGGCATGACGTTTACCAATGTGTCCTTGTCCGATTATTGCAAATTTAATTTTCTTTTCCACGAGTCTATTTTAAACTTTACTTACTTTTCCTTCATTGAGCTGATACTTCTCCTTACTTTCGGGACAAACGGCAGTGTTGTAAGCATCAAATTTCAAGCGATGACCATGTTCACTAATCCAACCCAATTGTTTGGCAGGATTACCAACCCATAATGAATAAGCAGGTACATTTTTGGTAACCACTGCTCCGGCTCCAATAAACGCATACTCACCTATGTTATGCCCACAAACAATGGTTGCATTAGCTCCGATAGATGCCCCTTTTCCAACATGTGTTTTGGCATATTCGTTTTTACGATTGATGGCACTTCTTGGATTTATAACATTGGTAAAAACCATGGAAGGCCCTAAAAATACATCGTCGTCGCAGGTTACACCGGTATAAATTGAAACATTGTTTTGCACCTTAACATTGCTACCTAACACTACGCCCGGTGATATCACTACGTTTTGGCCTATGTTGCAATTTTCACCCAATACACAATTCGACATAATGTGCGAAAAATGCCAAATTTTTGTTCCCTTTCCAATCGTACAACCTTCGTCAATAAAGGCAGATGCATGTGCTGAATATTCCATAGTAGTTAATTAAATTTGCGGTGTTCGGTTTTAAACAATTCCTCTTTTGACAAGGATTTAAAATATTCGTAAGTAATTTTAAGCCCTTCTTCTCTGCTTACTTTTGGTTCCCATCCAAGTAATTCCTTTGCTTTTGTAATGTCGGGTCTACGTTGTTTTGGATCGTCTTGAGGCAATGGTTTTGAAATTAATATTTGTGATGTCCCGGTAAGTTTAATAATTTCTTCGCCAAACTGTTTGATGGTAATTTCAGCAGGATTGCCAATATTCACAGGATATGCGTAATCACTCAGCAACAAACGATAAATACCTTCTACCAAATCGTCGACATAACAAAATGAACGCGTTTGAGAACCATCACCAAACATGGTTAAATCTTCACCACGCAATGCTTGTCCAATAAAAGCAGGCAATACACGACCATCGTTGAGTCGCATTCTGGGTCCATAAGTATTGAAAATACGGACGATACGCGTTTCTACTTTGTGGTAGGTATGATAGGCCATGGTAATGGCTTCTTGAAAACGTTTAGCTTCGTCGTATACACCACGTGGGCCAATTGGATTTACATTTCCCCAATAATCTTCTGTTTGTGGATGCACCATTGGATCGCCGTATACTTCGCTGGTTGATGCAATTAACATGCGTGCACCTTTCGCTTTGGCTAATCCAAGCAAGTTGTGTGTTCCCAATGAACCAACCTTTAAGGTTTGAATCGGAATTTTTAAATAATCGATTGGGCTTGCAGGAGAAGCAAAATGAAGTATATAATGCAATTCGCCGGGTACGTGTACAAATTTTGAAACATCGTGGTGATAAAATTCAAAATTTTTAAGTTTAAAAAGATGTTCAATATTTCGCAGATCACCCGTAATTAAATTATCCATGGCTATCACATAATAGCCTTCTTTAATAAATCGGTCGCATAAATGAGAGCCTAAAAATCCTGCTGCTCCTGTAATTAAAACTCTTTTCATCGTTGAAATATGGTATACAATTTTAAGTTCGTTTGTAGAAATTTTATGATACTGTGTTTGAAATTAACTTAAAGGTTGAACTAATTCGCGTCCAACGCTGCAATAATAATAACCCATTTCACGCATTTGTTGAGGGCTATATAAATTTCGTCCATCAAAAATTACTTTAGCTTTTAAAAGTTTTTCAAGTTGCTCGAAATCGGGAGTTCTAAAAATATTCCATTCAGTAGCGATGAGCAAAGCATCCGCATTTTCGAGCGCTTGGTAGGGATCGTTTGCATATAAAATTTTATCTCCCAGTAAGTTTTTCACGTTGTTCATTCCTTCGGGATCGTAGGCACAAACGGTGGCACCGGCCATCGTTAATGCATCAATTAAATACAAAGCAGGAGCCTCCCGAATATCATCGGTATCAGGCTTAAAGGCCAATCCCCAAAGTGCAATTCGCTTTCCCTTCAAGTTATTTTTGAAATACGCCAGCATTTTAGGAATAATGCTTGTTTTTTGTTTTTCATTAACTTGCATTACAGCTTTTAAAATTCTAAAGTCGTAATCGCTGTCAATGGCTGATTTTTCGAGCGCTTGTACATCTTTCGGAAAACAACTTCCACCATAACCAATACCGGGAAACAAGAAACGCTTCCCAATGCGATCGTCAGAACCAATACCCATGCGAATTGCATCTACATCGGCTCCCAATTTCTCGCACAAATTGGCGATTTCGTTCATGAAGGTAATTTTGGTTGCTAAAAAAGCATTGGCTGCATATTTGGTTAATTCGGCTGATTTTTCATCCATAAAAATGATGGGATTTCCTTGACGAACATAGGGTTTGTACAAGTCTTCCATCAGCTTTTTGGCTTTTTCAGAACGCGTTCCGATTACAACACGATCAGGTTTCATAAAATCATCTACAGCAAATCCTTCGCGCAAAAATTCAGGATTCGAAACCACATCAAATTCACAGTTTGCATTGGTTTTAATGGCCTTGTACACTTTTTCGGCGGTACCTACCGGCACTGTGCTTTTATCAACAATTATCTTGTATTCGTTAATTATTTTGCCTAAATCGTTGGCTACTCCCAAAATATAACTTAAATCGGCGCTTCCATCTTCCCCGGGAGGAGTAGGCAAGGCAAGAAAAATAATTTTTGCTTTGTCAACGGCTTCCTTCAAATTGGTCGTAAAGTGCAAGCGCCCATGTTTAATATTTCGTTCAAACAAAGCATCAAGATGAGGCTCATAAATAGGAATTTCTCCTGCCTGCATTTTCTTCACTTTTGCTTCGTTAATATCTACACATATAACGTGGTTTCCTGTTTCGGCGAGGCAAGTACCGGTTACCAATCCCACGTATCCTGTTCCAACAACTGCTATGTTCATGAATGAATTTCTTTAATTTTAATATGCTCTAATTTTACCTTTTCAGGAATTTATTTGTTTAAAAAAGAAAGTACTTCGCTAGTAATGTACTTCAGTGTTTCAGCATCTAATTCGGTATGCATGGGCAAGGAAATTACAGTAGCACACAATTGCTCGGTCACCGGAAAATCGCCCGCTTTGTAGCGTGCATCGGTATACGCTTTTTGCAGATGCAAGGGCACCGGATAATAAATCATTGCCGGTATGTCTTTAGAAGCTAAATAATCCTTTAATGCCGCACGATCTACTCCTTTTAATTGCAAGGTATATTGATGAAAAACATGGGTGGAGTTTTTAGCTCTTGCTGGAGTTTTTACCTTAGGGTGATTGGCAAAAGCCTTGTCGTAATAAGCTGCAGCAGCGTTTCGTGCTTTCGCGTAGCTATCTAATTCACGCAATTTTATGCGCAAAATGGCTGCTTGAATGCTATCGAGACGAGAATTTACACCTATGCTATCGTGGTAGTATTGTACGCTTTGACCGTGATTAGCAATCATGCGAATTGATTTAGCCAAGTTGTCGTCATTCGTATAAATTGCACCACCATCGCCGTAACAACCTAAATTTTTTGAAGGGAAAAACGAAGTACATCCAATGGTTCCCATTGTTCCTGCTTTGTGTTTGCTTCCATCCGAATAGGTATAATCGGCACCAATTGCCTGAGCGGTATCTTCAATTACAAACAAATTATGCTTTTTCGCCAAGTTCATCAAAGCTTCCATATCGGCGCATTGACCAAATAAATGAACCGGAACAATGGCTTTAGTTTTAGGGGTAATAGCCTTTTCAACAGCAGCTAAATCAATGTCGAAAGTATCAGGCAATACATAAACCAATACCGGTGTTAAACCAAGCAATGCAATTACTTCGGCTGTTGCTACATAAGTAAAATTTGCTGTAATAACCTCGTCGCCTGGTTTTAAGCCCAAGGCCATCATTGCTATTTGTAAGGCATCGGTACCATTGGCACAAGGTATAACGTGTTTTACTTTTAAGTAATTTTCCAGTTCAGCTTGAAAAGCCTTTACTTCGGGGCCATTGATAAATGCAGTGTTTTCAATCACTTGCATGATGGCTGCATCTACTTCTGTTTTTATTTTTTCGTATTGACTTTTGAGGTCAACCATTTGAATTTTCTTCATTATTTTTTCCATTTTACAGGGTATTTTAAAAGAGTTGCGAAGATACTAAAAAGCCAATATGCCACAAGTGATTTGTGCTTATCATTCGACGCAACGATATTGCCTTAGCAGCATAAAAAAAGCAGAAAGTTGCTAACCTTGCTACTTTCTGCTTTTTGCTTAGCTCTATAATCCTATTAAAAAGGTAAATCGTCTTCTTCTGATGAACTAATGATAGGTTCAGAAACTGCAGAGCTTGTTGGGGTGTTTACAGGAGCAACTGCACCAACTGCCTCAATTTTCCATGCCTCAAGCGAATTAAAATACTTCAGTTCATTTTGTGGGCTGGTCCATTCGCGGCCGCGTAGATTAAAAAATACTTTTATTTCGGCGCCTTCGTTGAATGGTTCTAACAATCCACAACGGTCTTGCGTAAGTTGAAAGCTCAAGTGCTGCGGGTATTGTGAGCTATTTTCGGTAAGCACAAATTCGCGCTTTTTAAATTTATCGGAAACGTTTTGTTCTTTTCCTTTTACTTTAAGGGTTCCTGAAATGTTAAACATGTGTAAATATATTAGTTGATTAGTTAAGAATTAATATTTTCCAAGCTTCCACTACCTTTCCTTCATCCAACAAATGCTTGGCTATGATGTGTTGGTTTGCTTTAAAATGATCGAGGTTGATGGTAAGTGATTTTAGTAGTGCTGAAAATTGTTCCGAATCTCTATACTCAGTTGCTTCTTCGGGACTTGGAATTTTTTCGACATTCCCCAATTGACCTAAGTTATTTCCGGTGAGAATTCGACTATTTTTAATTTCGGCCGGAATAGCATCAACTCCAATTCCAATGGTAGTAAGTGGTTTAGCAACTTCGAACAAGGCATCGCCGGAGGCACGGCAGTAATAATCACCACCCAGGCGCGCAACCAAATCAATTTTATTTTGATCAATTGTTCCATTTTCGTTGAGCACGGCCTCATCGATGTGCATCAATAAAATTTCGCAAATAACTAAATTACCTGCTCCGCCTTTATCGCCAAGCTCAACCACTTCAACTACTTTACACTCAAATTGCACGGGCGATTCCTTCACTCTAAAAGGAGCAACCTGTTGAGAAGCAATTGGAGTAAACCCTGCTTTGGTAAATTCGTTTACTCCTTTTGGGTATTCAGAACTGGCTAGGGAGGTTTGCTGCACCATGTCGTAATTCACCACATTTATAACTACCTCGGCATGTACTTTTACATTTTCGTAGGTATGTTTGGTTGTATTATCGCGACCGCGGCGGGCAGGCGAAAAAATTAGCACCGGTGGATTTGCGCTGAAAACATTGAAAAAGCTAAAAGGACTTAAATTGGGATTACCTTCGGCATCTATGGTACTTGCAAAGCAAATGGGCCTAGGTGCTACGGCAGACAATAAGTAATTATGGATTTTAGGAACCGATACTTCCTGGGGATTTATAGTGAGCATGATTAATTTTGGGTAAAAGTAGAAATTTTTTTGGCTGTAGCACTCAGCCATTTGGATGAGAATTCATAAAATGCGATGGTATTCGCAAAAATAATTTACATTTGCAGCTCCAATTAAAACAGCTGCGGATGTGGCGTAATTGGCAGCCGCGCCAGACTTAGGATCTGGT
>DGQS01000159.1 GCA_002389785.1 Bacteroidetes bacterium UBA4408 | reverse complement strand
GAATTTTTATGGCAGGAAGGTCATACCGCGCATGCGACAGCTGAGGAAGCATTAGCCGAGACAAAGCAAATGCTTGATATTTACGCCGATTTCGCTGAAGAGTGGATGGCCATACCTGTAATTAAGGGAATAAAAACAGAAAATGAGCGATTTGCTGGTGCGCTTGAAACTTTTTGTATTGAAGCATTAATGCAAGATGGGAAGGCCTTACAGGCTGGAACTTCGCATTTTTTAGGGCAAAATTTTGCAAAGGCATTTGATGTTAAGTTTACCGGTAAAGATGGAAAGTTAGATTACGTTTGGGCAACTTCTTGGGGAGTTTCAACCCGATTGATGGGAGCATTAATTATGTGCCATAGCGATGATCAAGGATTGGTGTTGCCACCTAAATTAGCACCTACACAAGTTGTAATTGTTCCTATTTACAAAGGGGAAGAGCAATTGGCACAAATAAGCGAAGTTGCAACAAAAATTAAAAAAGAATTGGAATCAAGAAATATTCGAGTAAAATACGATGATAGAGATACACAGCGTCCGGGTTGGAAATTTGCCGAATATGAATTTAAAGGTGTGCCTATTCGAGTTGCGATTGGAGCTAGGGACTTGGAAAACGGTACGGTAGAGGTTGCTCGAAGGGACACAAAGGAGAAGGAGACGCTGCAACAAGCAGATTTAGTAAACAAATTAGAGCACTTACTAACCCAAATACAAAATAATTTATATCAAAAAGCACTTGATTATCGCGATTCGATGATAAGTTACGTAGCCACTTATGCAGAATTTAAAGAGGTACTCGAAACTAAAGGTGGATTTGTGTTTGCTCACTGGGATGGGACTGTTGAAACAGAATTAAAAATTAAAGAAGAAACCAAGGCTACCATACGCTGCATACCTTTTAACAATCCATTGGAGGATGGTATTTGCATCTATTCTGGTAATCCTTCTAAACAAAGAGTATTGTTTGCAAAAGCATATTGATTTGGATAAAATTGTTTGAATTTTAATAGATAAAACTTATTTTTACTTATTCGGTATTAAAATTAAGAATCTGCTATGAAAAAAATTTACACCTTATTGTTTGTATCTATCTTTTTAATCTTCACAAAAAGTAGTGCTCAGCAAATAATTTCAGCAACAAACTCTAACATAATCACTAAACCATTAGTTGTTGCCAGTGACAAGATTATAAAGCGAACTTGTGGTACCATGGAGAGTTTGCACCATCAATTAGCAAAGGATCCAGCCTTGAAACAACGAATGGATTTAATAGAGTTGGAAACCCAACAACGAATTGATGCAATGAATAACCACTCAGCCGATAAAGTCTCAACCATTCACAAAATTGCAGTGGTGGTGCATGTAGTATATAGCAATGCTTCCGAAAATCTTAGTGATGCTCAAATTTATTCACAAATAGCCGCATTGAATCAAGATTTCAGAAAACAGAATACAGATGTTAGTTCAGCTCCTTCTCCATTTAACTCAATTGCTGCAGATGTCGAAATAGAGTTTTGTTTGGCAAGTGTTGATCCCAACGGAAATGCAACCAACGGTATTACACGTACAGCAACAACTAACACATTGGGCTTTTCAAATACTGCCAATGATGTAAAATCGAATTCAACCGGAGGAAAATCGCCATGGAACACTGCACAGTATTTAAACATGTGGGTATGCAATTTACAAGGCAGCCTGCTTGGATATGGTCAATTTCCCGGAGGGTCTCCAACTACTGATGGTGTAGTAATGGATTATGCTTATTTTGGAAAGGGAGGAACAGCTACGGCGCCTTTCGATTTAGGACGAACAGCTACGCATGAAGTAGGGCATTGGTTAAACTTAAAACACATTTGGGGTGATGCAACATGTGGAGATGATTTAGTAAGTGATACTCCTCCTGCACAACAAGCAAATTATGGTTGTAAAACCCATCCTTTGAGACCAGGAGTTTGTGCCGGAAATACAGCTGGTGAAATGTTTATGAATTTTATGGATTATGTAGACGATAACTGTATGGTAATGTTTACAGAAGGACAGAAGACCAGAATGGTAGCCACACTTACAGGAACCAGAGCAAGTTTATTGACGAATACGAATGTAACCTGTACTTTACCTTCACCAACTCTTGCTTGCGACACCCTTGCAAATTACACAACTGCGCATACGTTGGTAAATTACAGACCGGCAGATGTTGGACAGCCGGGCAGCGGTTTCATTGCAGGAACCAATGATTTTGGAGACAAGGGTTTTTCTGAAAAATTTAATCCTTTGCAAGCGCAACAAAAGATTTATGGTGTACAATTAAAGTTTGCAAGAGCCTATGGTTTTGCATCGAGTACTTTTAATATTAAAGTTTGGAAGGCTGATTTTGCAGGTGGTAAACCCGGAACTGTAATGGCAACTGTTCCGGTTAGTCTGAGTCAAGTAGTTACAGATATTAATTCGAATCAATATACTACAGTTAATTTTAGTACACCATTAACTGTTAGCTCTTCATTTTATGTAGGATTTGAATTTGATCCACTTGTGGTAGATACCATTTCAATTTTCACCACTATTGAAGGTCAAACTAGTATAGGCAAAGCATATGAAAAGTTGAGTAACAATGTATGGGTTCCTTTTACAGACTCAATCCTATCTTGGGGACTTTCTGTTGCATTAGCAGTAAAACCAATTGTTTGTATAAACTATACTAGTGTTAATAAGCTTGATGATATTGCAGATGGAGTTATTGTTTATCCAAATCCTAGCAATGGTCAACTAAATATTAAATTAGATGAAACTCAATCTGAAGGAATAAAAATAAACATTTACAATTCAGTAGGAGCCAAAGTTTTCGAAACATCAAATCTAGTACCTTCGAATGAAGTTTATGAAATAGATATTGCAAGGCAGCAAGCAGGATTATATTTTATTGAGTTATTGGTAGGTAATAAGAGAATAATAAAGCGAATTAATTTGGTGCACTAATTAAGCCAGTCGAACGAATAAAGAATTTTTTTCATCCGAATTATTTTTTTGTATGGAAATAAAAAAATTCTACATTTGCACTCCCTTTGAAAAAAGGAACTGTTTATGGCCCGTTCGTCTAGGGGTTAGGACGCCAGGTTTTCATCCTGGAAACAGGGGTTCGATTCCCCTACGGGCTACAAAACGTAAAGAAGAAACCCTTGGAAAGATTAATTTTCAAGGGTTTTTTCTTTTAAAGATGGCTATCAATTAATATTTTTTAATGACTAGCTCAAGATAAAATAAGGCATACAAAAGCCCTCAACGCAAAAAATAAACATCGAAAGGGTTGAAATTTTTTTTATGTTGTTGTTTTCTAAAGATTTTCTATATTTGCAGCCCGATTTAAAAATTTAATTAATTATGGCAAATAGCTTTGCAGCTTTCCGCAAGGCTACTAGCTGAAACAACAAATAAAAATGGCAAATCATAAATCATCCATCAAAAGAATTCGTTCAAACGATGCTAAAAGAGAAACCAATCGTTATCAAGCGAAATCTGCGCGTACTGCTATTAAGGCATTAAAAACTACTACCGATAAAAAGGAAGCGGCTAAAAAGCTTCCTGAAGTAATATCAATGGTGGATAAATTGGCTAAAAAGAACATCATTCATAAAAATAAAGCTGGCAACATTAAGTCTAAATTGACTAAGCACGTTAGCAAAATGTAATTTTTTGAACATTTATTACTGAGGCCTTCCTTTGCAGGGAGGCCTTTTTTGTTTTTAAAAAATAGGCAATAATTCTTTATTTTCAACCCTTCCTAAATTTAAATTAGAAACAGAATACATGGAGGCGAATAAACACACAGTTCCCATAACCGAATGGGCAGAAGCAGACCGACCTCGTGAGAAGTTGTTGGAGAAGGGGAGAAGCGTACTTAGTGATGCTGAATTGATTGGAATATTAATTGGCTCTGGAAGTAAAAATGAAACTGCTGTTGAATTAGCCAGACGTATTCTAAGTTCAGTTGGAAATGACCTAAACGCATTAGGAAAATTAAATGTTGCTGAACTATGTAAATTTAACGGTATTGGCGAAGCTAAGGCAATTTCGATAATAGCAGCCCTTGAATTAGGAAAGCGAAGGAAAATCATCGAAAGTCCTCAACGTATTAAAATTAATAACAGTAAGTCCGTTTTTGAGGTTATAGCACCTGAAATTGGTGATTTGTTGCACGAAGAGTTTTGGGTATTGTATTTAGATAGAAGCAATCATATTATCCGTAAATCTAACATCAGTAAAGGAGGAGTAAGTGGAACTGTAGTAGATGCTAGAATAATTTTTAAGCAGGCCATTGAAAACCTTGCAAGTGCTATTGTTTTATGTCACAATCACCCATCGGGCAATTTAAAACCAAGTGAAGAAGACATCAGAATTACTAAAAAGTTGAAAGAAGCAGGGAAATTAGTTGAGATCGCAATTATTGATCACATCATTATTGCAGGGAATAATTTTTTTAGTTTTGCCGATGAAGGCATACTCTCATAAGAGTCTACATTATTGACTTCAAATCTTGTTTAATCATAATACTGATACAACAGCATGTTGAAAATACTTACCATTATTGGTGCGCGTCCTCAAATTATTAAAGCTGCAGCACTTAGTCGTGCAATTAGGAACAATTTTTCAGATCAGATTACTGAAATTATTGTGCATACCGGACAACACTACGATGCAGCAATGTCGTTGGTGTTTTTTGATGAACTTGAAATACCCAAACCTAGTTATAACCTTAATGTAGGAAGTGGTTCTCACGGTAGACAAACAGCATCCATGCTAATTGGTATTGAAGAAATATTGGAAAGTGAGAAGCCTGACTGTATGGTGGTGTATGGTGATACAAATTCGACCTTGGCAGGAGCAATTGCGGCTTCGAAAATGCATGTTCCTTTAGTTCACATTGAGGCTGGTTTGCGCTCTTTTAACAAGGCAATGCCGGAAGAAATAAACCGCATTTTGTGTGATCATGTTTCAACCCTATTATTTTCTCCAACAAAGGCTGGTTATGCGAACCTGGTGAAGGAGGGATTTAAAACCGATAAAAGCAAGCATCCTGTTGCAGATGCACCTAATATTTATCATTGTGGTGATGTGATGTTTGACAATAGTGTTTACTTCGCTAAAGTTGCTGAAAAGAAAACAAGTATTTTACAAACATTGAACCTGCAAACAAGTAGTTTTATTTTAGCTACTATACATCGTAATAATAATACCGATGAACCCGAACGATTGAGTGCAATTTTTGAATCCTTTAACAGCTTATCTGTTCAGCAAAAAATACCGTTTATTATTCCCCTTCATCCTCGTACGTCAAAATTGTTAGAGAAAAATCTTTCTCCCGGTCTTTATGCTGAAATAATGGCGAATTCGCTCTTAAAGATAATTCCGCCTGTTTCATTTTTAGAAATGATTGCGCTTGAAAAAAATGCTAGATTAATAATAACAGATTCAGGAGGAGTTCAAAAAGAAGCATTCTTTTTTGAAAAACCCTGTATTATATTGCGAGCCCAAACAGAATGGGTAGAACTTGTTGAGTGCGGAGCGGCTAAGTTGGCCGATACTAATTTTGAAATAATTACCTCCACTTTTAACTCTTATTTGAACATCAATTCAATTAATTTTCCTCCGCTTTTTGGCGATGGTAAAGCAGCAGAATTTATTGCGGGTGAAATGCTTGCTGTATTTGCTGCTAAATCAGAAGTATCTACGATTCAACCTTTGTCGAAATGATTCTAGTATATACACCCAAAATAAATAACCGTATTCGGTATATTTTTCGTTTAATTTTTACTGATGTCTTGGGTGTAACTGTTAAGTTGACTGACAATGTAAATGAATTCAAATTACACGATGGAGCAAAAATAAATTATTCTGGTCATGCTTTTGGCGACGAACTTTTTTTTATGTCGAAACCATTTTTATTGGAGACAGGAATTAAGGATCAAGAGATCACTGTTTTTGATTGGGAAGGAACCAAAGCATTTTTTCCAACGAGTAGAAGTGCAACCCTACCATTTGATCCTTTTGCAGCAAGTTTTTATTTGGTTAGTCGTTATGAAGAATATTTGCCAACTATTCACGACAAACACAACCGATTTGAAGCACTTGAAAGTTTGGCTTTTCAGAATAATTTTTTGCATTTACCCTTAGTTAATATTTGGGCTGAAAAAATAAAGCAATTGCTGGCAGTAAAGTATCCTGAAGTGAATTTTCCAATAAAAAAATTTTCGCACATTCCTACTATTGATATAGACAATGCTTTCGCTTTTCGTGAAAAAGGTTTTATGCGCAGCATTGGGGCATCCTTGCGTTCCTTCTCAAAATTTGATTTTAAAGAATTTGCCGAACGAGCAAAAGTAATTCTGGGTATGCAAGCAGATCCTTATGACACATATAAGTTGTTGCACGACTTGCATGCCAAGTATAATTTGCATCCGATTTATTTTTTTCTTTTTGCAGCGTATGGATTAAATGATAAAAATGTTCCAACACGCAGTCAACGATTCAGGTATTTAATTAAATCAATCGCTGATACATCGGATGTTGGTATACATCCTTCCTACAACTCAAATTTTAAAGTTGATAAACTTGAACGAGAGGTACATGGTTTGGCCAAAGTATTGAACAGAGAAATAATTAGAAGTCGTCAACATTTTTTAAAGCTAACTTTTCCGGAAACATATCGTAATCTTATAAATTTAGACATCACCGATGATTATACAATGGGCTATGCTTCTGAAATAGGATTTAGGGCGAGCATTTGCGATAGCTTTAATTTTTATGATCTGGACCTTGAAATAGAAACCAAATTGCGGCTGCATCCATTTCAAGTAATGGACGCAACACTCAACTTTTATTTGCAGTTAAGTCCCGAAGAAAGCATAGTTCGCATTAAACAAATAATTGATGAGGTGCACAAGGTAAAAGGAACTTTTATTAGTTTATGGCACAATGAAACTGTTGCAGAATATAAGTTTTGGAAGGGGTGGAGCAAAGTATATTTAGAAATGCTGGAATATGCAGCAACTAAACAGTGAGGTAACGTGATACAATTTCTTTTGAATTCGCAAATAGACTATGCTCGCTGGGATGCGTGCATTCGTAATTCTTTTAATGGAAACATTTATGCATACAGCTGGTATTTAGATATTGTTTGTCCAAATTGGAATGCATTGGTTGAGGAGGATTATGTGTCGGTAATGCCTTTAACAGGTAGAAGAAAGTTAGGCATAAATTATTTATTTCAACCAGCGTTTACACAACAGTTGGGAGTTTTTTCAGTAAGTCGACTTAGTCCGCAAAAAGTGGATGAGTTCTTATCTGCAATACCCACTAGCTATAAATTTATTGAGATTAACTTAAACAAATATAATTCGCTTGATTCACCTAATTTTAAAACTAAAGCAAATTTAACTCATGAACTTGATTTAATAGCAAGTTATCCTGCATTAAGAACTCATTACACTGTAAATACACTTCGTAATATTACAAAGGCTGTTAAACAAAAGTTACAGGTTGAATATAAAGTTGACCCAGCTTTAATAATAAAGTTATTTAGAAGGAATAAGGGCAAAGATATAAAGCATTTAAAAGGAAAGGAATACCGTCAAATTCAACAACTTATTAATCATAGTATTGCTGCAGGATGTGGAGCAAGTTGGGGTGTATTTACTCCTAAAGGAGAACTTTGTGCCGGTGCTTTTTTTGTACAAAGTCACACTAAAGTAATTTTCCTTTTTTCGGCAACGAATGCCACAGCAAAGAAAAATGGTGCAATGCCTTTTTTAATTGATCATTTTATTAAAGAAAATTCGCAACGCAATTTAACCTTTGACTTTGAAGGCTCTAACGACAAGAATCTGGCTCGATTTTACAAAAGTTTTGGTTCTAAGGAGTGCGAGTACTTGCACTTAAAAATTAATCGATTACCCTTTCCTTTAAAACTACTTAAGAAATAGCATGGTTTTTTTGTTTGTACCGAAGCTTGATTTAAGTGTACTACAGATTCAATTTTTACAAAATAAGGATGTGTATTGAACATGCCAGGGAAAAAGTGGTGTTGGAAATTTATGATAATTGAATTAAAATTTTAGTATTTTTGAAAAACGACCAAATTAAATGGAGTTATATTTACATATCAACTAAAAAAAAATCACATGAAAAAAATTAAGACATCGCTTTTTGCTTTATTAATGATGGGTGCAGTATCTGCTACCTTATTTTCAGGATGTAAAAAGGATAAGGAAGAAGAAACAGTAACACCAACACCTGCACCTGCTCCTACAAAAACAGAATTGTTAACAGGGAAAAGTTGGAAAGTAACAGCCTTAACCTGTGATCCGGCAATTGATTGGAATGCAAATGGTGTGATGGTAACAAATATTTATGCTCAACTTTCGCCTTGTAGTGTTGATGATATTACTGTATTCAATACCAACGGTTCGTATGTGCTTGATGCAAAAGTTCAATGCGCAACAGAGCCAGCTACCACCACAGGAACTTGGATATTTAATTCTGCACAAACTGTAATAACTATGGATGCTGGTACTTCAAACAGCTCAGATTTTACAATTCTGCAGTTAGATGCCAACACCTTAAAGGGTACTCAGCAAATGGATTTTGGAACTGGGGTAATGTATACACTTACGGTAACTTACAGCAAGCAATAAGTACTAATTATTGATACTAAAAGTCTTGCAACCAAGTTGCAGGACTTTTTTTTTGTCCAATTATTGGGTAATAGTTATTGGTCAGATAAAAAGGATTGATTGACAGAAGGATCGAGAAAAGCAAAAATTATTCTTCGATACTATCGAATTATTAACTAACTTCAATGCCTGCAAAAACACGTTAAAACACTAGTAACATGATTCAAATACTTGGAAATGAGAATTCGATATTCAACGAATTTATCGCTGAAATTAGGGATGAACAAATTCAATGTGATCGCATGCGTTTTAGAAGAAATATGGAACGCATGGGAGAAATATTTGCATATGAAATAAGTAAAAAAATGCACTATGTTTCCGAGGATGTAACAACTTCCTTAGGAACAGCTAAAGTTCCCCGATTATCAGAACAGCCGGTTGTAGCTACGATTTTACGAGCAGGTATTCCTTTGCATTTAGGAATATTAAATTATTTTGACCAAGCTGATAATGCTTTCATATCGGCCTACCGGAAACACCATAAAGATGGAACTTTTGATGTGCAAGTAGAATATCTTGCCAGTCCTGATTTGGAAGACCGCATTTTGATTTTATGCGACCCAATGCTGGCAACGGGCACTTCAATGGTTTTAACTTTTAATGCCCTTTTAAAAAAGGGTAAACCCAAGCATACCCACATTGTTTCTTTAATAGCCAGTAACGAAGGTCTAAACTATGCGAAGCTCCACTTGCCCGAAAATGTTAGCTTTTGGATGGGAGCTGTAGATGAAGAACTGACAGCACAATCTTACATTGTTCCAGGATTAGGAGATGCCGGGGATTTAGCTTTTGGTGTTAAATCATAAAAGTTTAAAGTTTCTCATCACCCTGTAACATTTGTATGAAATTTAATTTGGTTAAATTCTCAGGAGTAAAAAGTCAAATACAACACTTATGAATGGGATGGTTGAGATAATAGCTGTGTTTTTATTGAGCACTGTTAAATTTGTTTTAGGAAGTGTACCGCTGGCTTTAGGTTTTGGATTCCCATTTTATAAATCGTTTTTGGTTACCTGTTCAGGAGGATTTTTGGGAGTGTTTATTTTTGTAAATAGCAGCGAATACTTAATATTGAAATTGAAGGAGCGAAGAGAAAGGAAGAAAATTATTTCTCCTTTTAAACGGAAATTTACCCGGAAAAATAAGTTAATAGTTCAAACAAAGCGACGGTTTGGATTATTGGGTATAGCATTTCTTACGCCTTTACTTTTATCTATACCAATTGGTAGTTTTATAGCTTTGCGTTATTTCAAGGTTAAGAAAAGAGTTTATCTTTATTTAGTAGGATCAGTGGTTTTTTGGTCGGCAACTTCCTATTATTTATACAAGCCTTTATTTAATGCGATACAAAACTATTTTTTTTGATCTTGATCATACATTGTGGGATTTTGAAAGTAACTCAAATCAAACTCTAAGCGAATTAATAACAGCTTATAATTTGATTGATATAGGCATCCCTTCGGAAAAAGCTTTCATAAGTTGTTATGAGCATATAAACGAGCAATTATGGGAAGACTATCGCAAGGGATTGATCGATAGACTAACCTTGAGAAATACTCGTTTTCACAAGGCTTTACTTGAGTTCAATATCAATGATTATGAGCTCTCTTTGAAATTAGGAGAATATTATTTAAGGGAAAGCCCACTAAAGAAAAATTTATTTCCTCATGCTTTAGAAGTATTGCAATACCTAAAGCAACGTTACGACTTGCACATTATTACCAATGGATTTAATGAAGTGCAATATATTAAGTTGGAACAATCGAATTTAGCGCCTTTTTTTAAGCATATCATTACCTCAGAAGATGCCAATTGTAAAAAGCCCGAACCGGAAATTTTTGAATATGCATTAAGCTTGACTCAATCAACAGTTTCAGAATCGTTAATGATTGGAGATAGTTTACAACAAGATATTGTAGGAGCCCGAAATTTTGGGATGGATCAGGTTTTTTTTAATCCGCAAAAAAAAATTCATGCAGAAAAAGTGAGTTATGAAATTCACTCGCTGCATGAATTAAAGACATTGTTATAAAATAACTACGAGAGTATATTTCGAGAGATTACAATTTTTTGAACCTCGGTTGTACCTTCATAAATTTGAGTGATTTTTGCATCACGCATCAATCTTTCTACATGGTATTCTTTAACGTATCCGTAACCTCCGTGAACCTGAACAGCCTCTGTAGTTGTCCACATAGCTGTTTCGCTGGCAAATAACTTTGCCATTGAACTGGCGTGGTCAAAATTCATATGTTGATCCTTTAACCAGGCAGATTTATATACTAACAAACGGGCTGCTTCAATACGGGTTGCCATATCTGCTAACTTAAATGCGACAGCCTGGTGCTCAGAGATGGGTTTGCCAAAAGCTTTCCTTTCTTTACTGTATTGCAATGATAATTCATAAGCACCTTGGGCAATTCCCAAAGCTTGTGCAGCAAATCCAATACGTCCGCCTGATAAGGTTTTCATAGCGAATTTAAATCCGAAACCATCTTCACCAATTCTATTTTCCTTAGGGACTTTTACGTCAGTAAACTGCAATGAGCAGGTATCACTTGCCCTAATTCCCATTTTATTTTCTTTTGGGCCTTTGATAAATCCCGGCATGCCTTCTTCAACAATCAAACAGTTAATTCCTTTATGCCCCTTAGAAACATCTGTTTGGGCAATTACCAAATAGTATTTTGCATTTACACCATTGGTAATCCAGTTTTTTGTACCATTCAACAAATAGTGATCTCCCATATCAATGGCTGTTGTTCTTTGGGAAGTTGCATCAGACCCTGCTTCAGGTTCTGATAAACAGAATGCACCAATACATTCACCACTAGCCAACGGTCTTAAATATTTTTGTTTTTGTTCTTCGGT
>DGQS01000181.1 GCA_002389785.1 Bacteroidetes bacterium UBA4408 | reverse complement strand
GGCGTGGGGGTTCGAGTCCCTTCATCCGCACTAAAAGTAGAAACCCTTTGTGAAAGCAAAGGGTTTTTTTTATAGGAATGGGACGAGAAGTTTATCCTGAGCAAAGCGAAGGGAGTCCCTTCATCCGCACTAATTAATGAAAACCCTTTGTGAAAGCAGAGGGTTTTTTTTATGGGTATGGGACGAGAAGTTTATCCTGAGCAAAGCGAAGGGAGTCCCTTCATCCGCACTAATTAATGAAAACCCTTTGTGAAAGCAGAGGGTTTTTTTTATGGGAATGGGACGAGAAGTTTATCCTGAGCAAGGCGAAGAGAGTCCCTTCATCCGCACTAAAAGTAGAAACCCTTTGCGAAAGCAGAGGGTTTTTTATTTGGGTATGGGACGAGAATTCTCAATGCTTGAATCAATCCAAATTAGTAATTGTTAAATAATCAATCCATCTATTAAGCCAATGGGCTAAATTTTGTACATTGGCTTGATAGTTACTATGAAAAAAAGCCTATTTATCTTTTTTCTTTTCATTCATACTCAAAGCCTTTTTGCGCAAGGCATAAGTAATTATTGGCTTTTGGTGGTAATAATATAAGCCCACCATTGCTTACAAGTACGCGTGCTAAAATAAATTTTTTTACTGGTGCTGCAGTGTTAAGCCCCGACTCCTTTAAAATGAAGTTCCGTGAAACTGAAGGCAATATTAGTGATGCCAGCGGTAATTTGTTGATGAGTAGCAACGGAATTTGGATTGCCGACGCTAGCGGCGATACCATGCAAAATGGAAGTAATTTAAATCCAGGTATTTTTACGAATATGTATAAAAATATTGGCCTTACTATTCCAAATGGGAATGTTTTTATTCCCTATCCTGGTGATACAAGTAAGTATATTTTATTTCACATGACTGGCAATTTGGATACTGTTCCATCAACAGAGCTATACTATTCGGTAATTGACATGAACCTGCATAATGGTTTGGGAGCTGTAACAGTAAAGAATCAAATTGCAATAAAAGAAAATTTGAGCTGGGGTATTGGGGCTTGCAAGCATGCCAATGGGAGAGATTGGTGGATACTTGCTGTAAAAGATAGTAGCAATTTAGTATATAGAGTTTTAGTTACTCCACAAGGTCTTACAAATGTTAGCTCTCAGATTTTTGCCAATTTAATAAGTTATCGTTGGTCCTCGCATCAACTCACTTTTTCACCTAATGGAAGCAAATTTGCTTTTGCCACTACTAACTATTATTCCAATCCATATCAAACCAATGTTCGTTTATTTGATTTTGATCGTTGCACAGGCTTACTAAGTAACCAAAGAAACATTGCCATACCAGATACTAATCCTGGAGCAGGTACAGCTTTTGCGCCTTCATCTAAATACCTATACTACGCCACTTTTAAGGTACTCTACCAAATAAATACTGATAGCAGTAATGTGCAAGCTAGCCTCGATAGCATTGCGGGCTATGATAATTTTGTTTCAGGTGGTAACCCCTACTTATTTTGGTTATTGTATTTGGCGAATGATGGTAAAATTTATATCCCTGGTAATATTAATACTACAAGTTCCTATATTAATTATCCTGATAGTGGAGGTATTGCCTGTTATATGCAGCAACATGCACTAATTTTCCCATGCTACGTGATTGGTGCGGTACCCAACCACCCCAATTATTTTTTGGGGCCATTAGAAAATAGTGGATGCGATACTTTAAGCGGAATTAAAAACAAATTTACATCGTTACAGCAAAATTTAAAAATTGCTCCCAACCCTAGTTCTAATGGTAGTTTTGGAATTACTTATGTATTAGCTCAAAACCAAAAAGGCTTGCTGCAAATTTTTGATGTAAATGGAAAGAAAGTTTATGAATATAATCTTCCACCATGGAGTACTTACCAACAAATAGAAGTACCTCAACTAAGCAATGGTATTTATGCATTGCGTCTGCAATCTGGCAAGAGTGTAAGGCAAGCGAAGTTGCTTATTCAAAAGTAAAACCTTCTACTCGTCCGCGTTTGCAACGCGGATGCACGAAATTTGCGTTTATAACACATTAAACAAAAATACCGCTTCTAGACAATTGTAGAAGTAATTGCGAATCTTTTAGATTTGATTTATGAGCGAAGATCAATATAAAATAACTTGAAGAAACCTATCCTGAAAGCAGGAAGGATTGGCTGTTCTAGTTGTTTCGGTTTTTTGCGAAAAAGAATAAGCAGTTTTCAAATCATCATTTTTGGCAATACACCAATGATCCAGTTGAACTTTATTCGAATGAAGTAATAGTTCAAAAGATTAATCATAATCATCAAAATCCGGTAGCTGCAGGAATCGCAACTGATGAAGCAAGCTATTTTTATAGCAGCGCTAGCCTTGTTAGTCCATTAGAAATGGATGAATTATTACTACTCAAGCCAGAGGCTTGGCAATTGCAAGATGTGAGTGAGGGCGGGGGTATGGGAGTAGTTAATGGACTCATGATTAATATAGATGATAAAAGAATGATTAATTTGTTCTATGTTTTGAAGTTGGATTGCTAAATTTGGTTGGCGTTTTATTGATTAGGACACACAAGTCTGAAAGACATGCGCGAGGTTGAGTTTCGACCAAATGATTAAATTTGAAAATACATTTAAAAAGAAAAAAAATGAGCAGAATAATTCAGTACACATTTGTTCTATTATCCTTTTCATTTTTTCAAACAAAGGCTCAAAATCTAATTGCTAACGGAGATTTTGAAAATTTTTCAATATGCCCAAATCAAGTAGCACAATTATATTATGCTAATGGCTGGTTTCAACCAACTAAGTACTTTGGTAATAACAATGTAAACTATTCTTGTAGTACAGATCTTTTTTACCAATGTGCCGATTCACAATCCAATGTTTCCGTGCCCATGAATTTTATGGGATATCAAACTGCACATAGTGGCAGTGGATATATAGGAGGTACTTTATTTACAGTATTTTTTGCCGGAAATGGAGAAAGGGAATTTGCTGAAACAAAATTAACACAAACTTTAGTCGCAGGCAAAAAGTACAACTTAAATTATTTTGTTTCATTGTCAAATAAAAGTTCATACTCTATTACAAAATTTGATGCCTATTTTTCAAATGATAGCTTGCTTTATACAAGTACAGACCTAATGAACATTCCTGTAACACCACAAATTCAATATAATGGAAGAATTAATGACACCTTAAATTGGGTTCAGATTAGTGGAAGTTATGTAGCTATTGGAGGAGAAAATTTCTTAACTCTTGGTAATTTTCATGATGTAACTTTATGTGACTCTTTGAGTAATCCCTATTTTGCTCCATATCCATTTGCATATTATTACTATGATGATATTTCCTTAATTGAAGATACAATAACAGGTATAGATGAATTGGGAAATTCTAATTTTGAAATTTTTCCAAATCCTGCAAATGCTAGCTTGCAGATAAAATCACTTCAACTCAAGGAACAAGTTAAGATTTGGAATGTTTATGGATGTGCGGTTTTTAATAGAGCATGTAATAGTTATCTTGAAAATATTGATGTTTCAAATCTCGCAAATGGGGTTTATTTTGTTGAGTGTGAATTTGGAAATGGAATGAAGCAGAGAAGAAAGATTGTTGTTCAGCATTGATTTCTTAAACTTTAATAAGTGGTGTATTTAAAAAGGGTAATTCTTCTGATTGCCCCTACTCGTCAGCGTTTGCAACGCGGATGCACGAAATTTGCGTTTTTAACGCATTAAACAAAAATACCGCTTCTGGCCTATTGTAGTAGTAATTGCGAATCCTTTAGATTTGCTTTATGAGCGGAGATCGATATAAAATATCTTGAAGAAAACAATCCTGAAAGCAGGAAGGATTGGCTGCTCTAATTGTTTCGGTTTTTTTTGCGATAAGAATAATCAGTTTTCAAATCATCATTTTTGGCAATACACCAATGATCCAGTTGAACTCTATTCGAATGAAGTAATAGTTCAAAAGATAAATTATAATCATCAAAATCCGGTACCTGCAGGAATTGCAACTGATGAAGCAAGCTATTTTTATAGCAGCGCTAGCCTTGTTAGTCCATTAGAAATGGATGAATTATTACTACTCAAGCCAGAGGCTTGGCAATAGCTTACACTCGCAAGATGTATGTGAGTGCGGGGGTAAATTCGTATGTGTAACCATTGATTTATTTCACCTACTATAAAATTCCTAATCCCTTCTTATATTCATGAAACGCTCTATTGAACTCCTTCAATGCACTTGGTAAGGCTTTGTTTTCTTTAAGCAGTGCACTTCCTTTGCTAACTTTAGAGCTTTTTAATACTCCTACTTTCGTTACCAATTCAGAATTATTTGGAGTGTTCATCTTTTTGTCTTTTTGAGATTTCATATTCGACTTTAACTTTTTAATGCTTTTAGTTAGGTCAAATGTAACCCAGCGAAAACTGCATTGTCAATACGTAGAACTACCTGATTTTTAAATTCCGAAAAGTGTATGATCAAGTGATAAAAGCCAAGTCAGTAGAAAGATTGCTACAATTTACGCTACTTAACTAAGAATTTGCAGAAAGTATCACAAGCGAATTAAACTACGCCTGGTTACTATCATAAACAGATAGATCGTTGAGACTTTTACTTTATAGATTTAGTCTAGTTAGGGTGATTAAAGAATTTTATTCTTTATCGCATACAATACAACACCCGCAGTTGTTTTGCAATTGGTTTTGGCAATTAAATTATTTCTATGTCCTTCAACAGTGCGTAAGCTGATGTTCAGCTCTTGGGCGATTTCGGATGATTTCATGTCGCGGCAAATCATTTTTACTATTTCTATTTCGCGCGGTGTGAGTTTTTCAAATTTACTTTGTTGATGCTTTTCTCTTAGTTCGTTTATATTTTTAATTGCATCTCGCACCCTTTTCGTGAAATAATAATCGGTATGGGTTACGCATATTATTCCATCAATTACGTCGTCAACACTATTGTCTTTAAGCAAAAATCCATTGGCTCCCCTATCTACCATTTCTACAATAAAACTATCGTCGTTATGCATGGTAAGAATTAGCACTTTAATATCGGGATAACGCATTTTCACAATGTCCAAGGTTTCTCTGCCCGGCATCACCGGCATTTCCAAATCGAGCAGCAATACATCTACCTGTGTGGTTTTTAGCTGATCGAGCAATTCTCTTCCATTGGAAGCTTTCAAGATTACTTTTATCTCGGGCTCTTCGTTTAACAAAGCACTCATTCCTTCACGAAACAAAGGATGATCGTCGGTAATGGCAACACGTATTTTACTCTTTTTCATTTACTAATGGAATTTGAATCAGGTGTGAAAAATGAAAGTTATCTCTACTTAAAGTTTGTTTTGCTTTTAACAGTTGGAGTCGGCTCACAATGTTCTTCAATCCGTTACCATTGCCTGTTTTCAAAAGATGTGCATGTTCCTTGTCGGTTATCCCATTGCCACTGTATTCGAACAATAACACCAGCTCGTCAGAATTTTTACTTAAGGTAATTTGCACCAATTGTGTAGCTCCGTGCTTTAAAATGTTATTAATAACTTCCTGGCAAATACGGTACAACTGGAGTTCAATATTTTCATCAAAACGCAATTCCATTTCTTGGGTAATTAGTTGAACCGACATTTCATTGCTCGCATTAATTTGCTTGCACAAATCGTTAAGTGCCATCACAAAGCCAAAATCCCTTAAGAGTGGCGATTGCAAATCTTTCGCAATGGAGCGTGTGCTTAAAATTATTTTATCGGTAAGGTCGGCCAGATTATGCAATTTTCGTTTTTCCGATTCGGCTAAATCTTCGTTGCGGTTTAGTCCTGTAAGGTTCATCTTTAACAAGCTAAGCAAAATCCCAACTTCGTCGTGAATATTTTTCGAAATGCGACTCCGTTCTCGTTCTTCCACCAGCAAATTGGCTCGAAGCAATTCAGACTGGAACTTTAATTTTTCTTGTTGTTTTTCATGCTCATGTTGAATAATTCTTTTTTGATAATGTACCACAAAAGTCATGATGAAAATCGCCAGCAAGGCCATTGAAGCACAAGCTGCTACCAGCACAAACACCCAATTTATTTGCGAGACTTCCATGCTCCTGCAATCAAAAACAAATTATAAGAAAAGTACAAAAAGGAATTAATGTTCCACAAATCGCCCAAAAATCTAGAATCCTGTGGATTCACAAATGAAATAAACAGGTACAAAAACAAATTACCTGAAAAGTATATCAGTATTCCCGAATTGAACCAGAATAAAGGATAATTGAGAATATTTTTTTGTGGTAAATTTTTTATCATGCTGTAGAAAAAAAGCAAGGAAACTACCATAAAAGCTAATGCTTCACAATAGGATGCTATTGAGTTTATGCGCGAAAGTTTAGAGATATAAAAGACGTCCACTAATTCAGCTGACAACAGCACTAAACTCAGCACCAATAAGTAGTATTTACTTGAAATGGACTTGAACAACAGGGAATAAAAAAGACAATAAAAAAACAATTCTAAGACAGTATACACATGCATTACCATCAAATTGTTCATTTTATATCCTGCCAAAACAGAGGTGATGCAATCTGTAAGAAACGAGAGTATTGTTAAACAAAACAAGACCTTGGCCGGTAAATCCAACGTTTTTCTTCGAAACAAAAAAAAGCCGATTGCCACAGCTGAGCTAATTGGTCCAATGTAATTAGCTGCAAATTCGAAACAGGTGTTCAAGATTACTGATTTAACGGACTATTACTATCGCACAAGGTAGGACAAGGTTTTGTTTTATCGGCACGTATACCTTCATACAAATCTTTATTATCAGAAGTTACTCCTACAATGACTACCTGGGCTTGATTATCTTCATCCAATGCATTGTAAATGCGCATTCCTACACAGTTATCCTGACCGAGCAGTTCATTCATGATATTTTTACCAATATAAAATGCCTTAGTTGCATGTGAATTTGCTTCTCTAAAAGCTTTTGTCATTTGTATTGCATCCGCTAAAGGTATGTTCTCACCTTCTGTACCGTTAAGTGTTTCCATAAATAAAATTTAAGTTAGAATTAGTGCACTTTTAGGAAATAAATTTAGATTAAAATTTAAAATAGTTTCGAAACAACGAAGCAAGGCGTTTTATTTACTAATTGTAAATGAATTATTTATAATTTACAATTTGCAATCTTATACGTAGAACTACCTGGTTTTTCACCTCTCCTATTGTCTTGTTCATAACCAAAATTTCCAACCTAACATACATTTTGCATCGTTTGCTTTTAACAGGTTTGCGAAATTTAGTCACATCAAATTTGCATTTTATAGAATGTTGCCCCAGGCAATGATTACTTTTTCTTAAAAAATCCAAATTCTAAGCCTCACCATCTATCAGTATTCGTAATTTCTTACCTTTACCGGTCTAAAAAAAATAGTCAGAAAAAGCGGTGGAAAAATACGAAGCAGTAATCGGACTCGAAGTACATATACAACTACTTACCAAAAGCAAGGCATATGCGGCCGATTCAACCGAATACGGAAATATGCCCAATAGCAATGTAAGTGTAATAACATTAGGGCATCCGGGTACCTTGCCAAAATCAAATAAAAAGGTAATTGAATATGCCGTTAAACTTGGACTTGCTTGCCATTGCGATATTCGAGAAGTAAATGAATATGCGCGTAAAAATTATTTTTATGCCGATTTGCCCAAAGGATACCAGATAACTCAAGATAAAACTCCAATTTGTACCAAGGGATTTATTCCAATTAAAACGAAAGACGGAGTCGAAAAAATTATTCATCTTACTCGCATACACATGGAGGAAGATGCCGGTAAAAGCATGCACGATCAGGATCCCAACGATAGTTTGATAGACCTGAATCGCGCCGGTATAGCCTTGCTTGAAATGGTGAGCGAACCCGAATTGCGCAGTGGCGAAGAGGCTTATGCTTATCTAACTGAAGTGCGAAAATTAGTGCGCTATTTAGAAATCTGCGATGGAAACATGGAAGAAGGAAGCATGCGCTGTGATGCAAATATTTCGGTACGATTAAAAGGAGATACGAAATTTGGGAACCGTGTGGAAGTAAAAAACATGAACTCAATCCGCAACGTGCAAAGAGCCATTGAATTTGAAGTAAAACGCCAAATTGAAGAGGTAGAAGCCGGAAGGCCTATCAGTCAGGATACACGCAGTTTTGAAGCAGAAACCGGTACCACTTTTATTTTACGAAGTAAAGAAATGGCGAACGATTACCGCTATTTTCCTGAACCTGATTTACAGCCGGTAATAGTTTCGAAAGCATATATTGAAGAGGTGCGCAAAATTTTACCGCCCCTACCAAATGATTTACATAAAAAATATGTGCAGCAATTCGGTTTGTCGGAATACGATGCAGGAGTTATTACCGACACCAAGGATACGGCTTTGTATTTTGAAGAATTGATTCAGCAAACTAAAAATTACAAGGCAGCCGCTAATTGGTTAATGGGACCCATACGTTCGTATATCAATGAAAATGCAATACACCTAAATCAATTTCCTTTAGCTCCAAAAAAAATAAGCGAACTAATTGATTTAATTGATTCGGGTCGTTTGAGCCATACACTGGCATTGCAACAAGTGTTTCCTAAATTGATTGAGAAACCTTCCACAAGCGCCTTGCAAATTGCAGAAGAAAATAATTTGGTTTCAGTTAGCGATGCTGATTCACTGACTGAATTTGTAAAGCAAGCACTTGCTAAATATCCCGAAAAGGTTGTTGAATACAAAAATGGGAAACTTAATTTGGCTGCACTTTTTATGGGCGAGGTTATGAAGTTATCGAAAGGAAAAGCTGACCCAAAAACTGCGAGTGCATTGGTTAAAAAAATGCTCGAAGAATAAGCTGTTTAATTAAAATACCTAAAATTATAATATACAAATAGATTATCAACTTAAGCCCCACGAAAATTAGCATGAAAAAAATTGCATGTTCCCTTTTATTGATTTCAGTAGTACTTATTGCCTGTTCAAATAAGCCCAAAGGTGCTGTTGAAATAACCGGAAAACTTAGCAACAGTGCCGGCGAAAAAATTTATTTTGATGAACTAACTGCTGCAAGTATCAACAGTAAGGATTCGGTAATAGTAGCAAAAGATGGTTCGTTCAAACTAACTGCCACTGTACCTCAATTGGGTTTTTACCGTTTACGCTTAACCAATTCGAATTTTGCATTACTCTTACTGGATACGGCAGATAAGATTGAATTCAATGCTGATGCGCGCAATTTTTCGGGAACCTATAGCGTAAAAGGTTCGGAAGCAAGTAAAAAAATAGCGCTTGTTAATTACGTTATGCAACGCAATTATTTCATCGGCGATTCGCTAAAAAAAGTATATGCATCCTATCAAGGTTCTCCAAAAATGGACAGTGTAGGAAGAGCATTGGATATGCAATACAATCGAGTTAAAATAACCGAAACCGTTTTCCTAAAGAAATTTATCACCGACAATATTGAATCATTAGTTGCGCTTTCGGTAATTGACCGCCTCAATAGTGAAACCGAAATGGACTATTACTTAAAGTTAGACAAAGCGCTTTACGCAAAGTATCCCAATTCCGATTATGTAAAAATGTTCCATAACAGGGTTTCGGAGATGAATAAATTGGGCATAGGCACTATAGCTCCGGAAATTAGTTTATCCACACCGGATGGCAAAACGGTATCGCTTTCATCGTATCGCGGAAAAGTAGTATTGGTTGATTTTTGGGCATCCTGGTGTCGTCCGTGTCGTGCCGAAAACCCCAATGTGGTGAAGGCCTACAATATGTTTCATGCAAAGGGATTTGATGTGTTGGGTGTGTCGCTTGATAAAGATAAAGCTGCCTGGCAAAAAGCGATTGCCGACGATCACCTCAGCTGGACGCACATTAGCGATTTAGGAATGTGGAACTCATCGGTGGTGAAGTTGTACAACATAAGCGGAATACCTTTTAGTGTGCTACTCGATAAAGAAGGTAAAGTAGTTGCAAAAGGATTGCGCGGCGAAGAATTGGAAAGTGCTATTCGCAAACTTTTGCCTTAGTACCGATTATGCATGTTGAAAAGCCAGCAGACTTTACTAGTATACCAAGAAGAAAAAAAAGTGCTTTTCTTTTCCAAAAATGCATTGGATTAATTTTGTTCTTTCCGGTTTATTTTACCGGGATTGCGCATGGTAAAAATTATTTTCAACAGGCTTTAACCTATCATATAGTTGTTCATTTATCGGATACCGAAAATGAATTGAATGCTAACGAAACCATTGAATACCTTAACAATTCGAGCGATACCTTAACAGAAATTTATTTTCACTTATGGCCCAATGCATACAAAAATGATGAAACGGCCATGGCCAAGCAATTGCTCGAAAATGGCGAAACACAGTTTTATTATTCATCTGAAAAGGAACGCGGATATATTGATGGATTAAAGTTCAGTGTTAATCAACAAGCTGCAGTTTTTGAGCTCGATAAATCATCTATAGATGTTGGCAAATTACGCTTAAATGAACCCTTGTTACCGGGTCAAAGTATTACCATTAACACACCTTTCCATGTAAAATTACCTTCCGCAGAAATATCGCGATTAGGCTATTTGGGACAATCGTATATGATTTCACAATGGTATCCTAAACCTGCTGTTTACGATCAAAAGGGATGGCATACAATGCCCTATTTAACACAAGGTGAATTTTACAGTGATTTTGCAAATTTTGATGTAAAAATTACTTTACCCAAAAATTACGTTGTTGGAGCAAGCGGAGCTTTGAACGATAGCACAGAGCTGGCATGGCTAACAAAAAAAGCGGCAGAAATAGATACCACCAATAGCTTTGAT